>SVIT01000017.1 GCA_015069365.1 Clostridiales bacterium
ATAAAAACTTAATATCAAACACAATGTATTGTTGTTTGTTACGATAGGCGGTTATGACGAAAACGGCGATAAAGACTCCGAAACGATATCCTTCGTTTACAAGACGGGTTTCCGCGATACGTTGGACGGTGGTAAGTTTAGAAAACCGAGAAAGGTAAGAGTGGATAAGAAAACGGGCGTGAAGGGCTTAGCCAGCCTTTCACAAGACAATGCAATGGAGAAATTGTACACTTTGTGGGAAGACGACGCACGTTGAAACTCTCGTTTGCCTTACTCGCAAAGCATAACAAAAACAGTAACCGTCGCAAATGCGGCGGTTTATTTTTATAAAATCCTTGACAACCGTCCTATAAATAAGTATAATGAAACTACAAAAAGCCAAAAAAATATAGGGATTAGGCTTAAGTTGTAATTATTTATTAAGGAAGGTGTGTTATGAAACTAATTTTGAAAACGATTTTTAAAATCTTTCGAAAGGTTTTGGTGTGGGCGCTCGTATCCATTCTCGGTCTTGCGGCTTTGGCAATCGGTGGGTTAAACGTTGCCAAATTCATTATCTATAAAGACTACTACAAGATTGAAACGAACGTATGCACCAACCCTGGGCTTTCGGACGGGTTTGTTTGCCAGGGTATCGCGGCGTCTGAAGAAAACGGCGTTTTCCTCGTGTCTGGGTATATGAAAGACGATTCCGCATCCAGAATCTACGTAACCAACACGGAGAATGAAGATTATTACGTACAACTCAAGCAGGGCGATGAGGAGTTCACGGGTCACGTAGGAGGTATTGCAACGACTGGGGATACCGTGTACGTAGCCAACGACGATAAAATCCATGTGATTCCGCTTTCCGACATTCTCAATGCAAAAGAGGGTGACACCGTAGAAGTAGGCGAAGGGGTAGACGTCAATAACGCAGCTTCTTTCGTGTACACGGATGATACGTATTTGTACGTAGGGGAATTCCACGACGGCGGAAAATACACCATCGTAGGGCATGAAAACACGACGGCAGAGGGTACGCATTACGCAATTTGTACCAAGTACGCGCTTGAGGATTTGAATACCCCCCTCGCGGTATATTCCATTCGCAACAAAGTGCAGGGAATTTGCTTTACGCCCGACGGAAAAGTGGTGATGTCCACCTCTTACGGTTTAGCAGATACGATTTATTACGTCTATAACGAAAACGAAGCAACCGATTCCGGTAAGACGTTTGACGGCGCGCCTTTGTACTATTTGGATAACCTCGTGGAAGAGGTGAAAGGGCCTGCGATGGGCGAAGATCTCGATTATTACGACGGCGGTGTGATCACGATGACGGAAAGCGCGTCGAACAAGTACCTGTTCGGGAAGTTCTTCTTCGCAAACAAGATTGTGAAATTAGATTTCTAAAACATAGAAAGGACAAACAAATGAACAAACAGAAACTGTTAAAATTATCCCTTATCACATTGATCATAGGTGTGATCGTTCTATTCCTTGCTTATTTTTGTTTTCATTTCGTGACGGACGAGGGGATTACGTTTGTCTGGCACGCAGAGGCAGGGAAACCGTTTGTGACGATTTTAATCGGTGTTTTCGGGGTCTTATTTATGTGGACAAGTGCCATGAGCTTGATTCTTGCGCTCGTGTTCTGCAATGATAAAAAATAAATGGATAAAAGACAAGGCGTTGGAATTTTTCCAACGCCTTTCTTTTATAAGAGAGATACTAATTTTCACAAAAGTCTTGACAATTACACCTTTGGGGTGTACAACAATGTGGGGCAAAATTAAAATCACAAAAGGGGAACAGTATATGCAAATGACCTTTCGTTGGTACGGTGAGGGAAACGACCGTATCAAATTGTCGGATATCAAGCAGATCCCTGGCGTAACAGGCATCGTGTGGGCTTTGCACGATAAAATGCCGGGTGAAGTTTGGCAGGAAGAGGAGATCGCAAAAGTAAAAGCGCAATATTTCTTCCATGAACGCATACCGTCCCTTGATGAAGATTCCTGCATACAGTGGCGTTTGATTGTGATTTAGACGGCAGCGCCCGTTTCGGTGGATAAAATCCCCGAAACGGGCGCATTTATTTTATTCAAATAGCTTGACTTTACGTTGGGTAGGGTGTACAATGGAACAACAAGATATGTTTGCCCATAGGGCAGAGGCAGGATCATGGAACAGGAAACGAAAGCGAAAATACGTCAGACAGCGTTAGATTTGTGCACGGCGGTAATAGCAGGCTTGATCGTGGCGCTCGCGTATTATTTTTTCCAAAACAGCAATGGGTTTGCACCCGGCGGCGTCGGCGGTTTGGCGACGATTACATATTACTTACTCGAGTATAAAGTATCTTGGGCAATTTTGATGGTCGCGTTCAATATCCCGATTTTCATTTTGGTCAGTATTTTCGTCAATAAAAAGTTGGGGTTATACCTCATTTTATATATGAGCGTGCAATCTTTTTCGACGGAATTATTCGCGCTGTTGAACTGGAAACCGTACTGTTTGGAAAACAACGGTCAGGATTTTGAGATTGTGTTTGCGTGTATTGCGGCTGGTCTTGTGTCGGGCGTAGGCTTTTCCTTTATGCTTAGGAGATTTGGCGCCAGCGGCGGTACGTATGCGATTTCTGCTTTGATTAAAAAGGTGAAGCCTGAAAAGAACATTGCCTATCTTTCCTTTTGGTTAGATGCAAGCGTCGTGGCGATTGCGTTTTTTGTGTATGGCATGCGCATTACGCCCGTTGTATGTACCTTGTTGAACCTTTTCCTCGCTAATATCGTGGTGGATTATTTCCTTTCAGGTATGAAAAACGGTTACAAATTTGAGATTGTCACCGAAAATCCTGAGGAACTTGCAGCTGAATTGATGGAAAGACTGGGACACGGGGTTACGGAGATTCGCGCGCAGGGTATGTATTCGCATACGGAAAAATTCATGATCGTCTGTATTATTAGAAAACGTCAGGTCGGTGAAATGATGAAGATCATCAAAAAATATCCAGGCACGTTTGCTAGCTTTGCCAAGGTCAATGAGGTTTTTGGCAGATTTAAACAATAAGCAGCAGAAAAATAAGGAAAGAAATCATCAAAGGACGGTTGAAACCGTCCTTTTCCGTTATAAAAAGGCTCGAAATGAGGGTCAAAGCGGGTTTCACTTTAAAAAATTTTTCGTCGTTTTTTGAAAAAATTTTAGAAAACGCGTATGAAAGGCTTGATATTTCTCCCAAATTATATTAAAATGAATAGTGGCAAAAGTAAAAAAGACATTTTTTCCACGCCCGAAACGGTAAAGAAAGGGGCGCGGAGCTTTTTGCGGTTAAAAAAATGAAAAAAATCAACTTGGAGGAAATAAAGTATTATGGCTAAAAAGTATTGCTATCTTTTCAGCGAAGGCAACGCAAAGATGCGTGAGATCCTCGGCGGTAAAGGCGCAAACCTTGCGGAAATGACCAACATCGGTCTTCCCGTACCTCAGGGTTTCACCATTTCCACGGAAGCTTGCACGCAGTATTATGAAGACGGCAGACAGATCAACCCTGATATTCAGGCAGAGATCATGGAATACGTTGAAAAGATGGAAAAGATCTGCGGCATGAAATTCGGTGACAAGGAAAATCCCTTGCTTGTATCCGTTCGTTCGGGTGCACGTGCGTCCATGCCTGGTATGATGGATACCATTTTGAACCTTGGTTTGAATGAAGAGGTTGTAAACACCATCGCTACCAAATCGGGCAACCCTCGTTGGGCTTGGGACTGCTATCGCCGTTTCATTCAGATGTTCTCTGACGTCGTTATGGAAGTAGGTAAGAAATACTTCGAAAAACTTATCGACGAAATGAAGGAAAAGAAAGGCGTTACGCAAGACGTTGAATTGGATGCAAACGACTTGAAAGAGCTTGCAAATCAGTTCAAGGCAGAATACAAGAATCAGCTCGGTAAAGAGTTCCCTAACGATCCGAAAGAACAGCTCTTCGAAGCAGTTAAGGCAGTATTCCGTTCTTGGGACAACCCTCGTGCGAACATCTACCGTATGGACCACGATATTCCTTACAGCTGGGGTACCGCAGTTAACGTACAGATGATGGCGTTCGGTAACATGGGTGAAACGTCCGGTACGGGTGTTGCGTTCACGCGTAACCCTGCAACGGGTGAAAAGGGTCTTATGGGTGAATTCCTCACCAACGCACAAGGTGAAGACGTTGTTGCAGGTGTTCGTACCCCGATGCCCATCGAACAGATGAAAGAAGTATTCCCCGAAGTTTACGAACAGTTCTTGAAAGTTTGCGATATCCTCGAAAATCACTACCGTGATATGCAGGATATGGAATTCACCATTCAGGACAGAAAATTGTATATGCTTCAGACCCGTAACGGTAAGAGAACGGCAGCGGCTGCTATCAAGATCGCTTGCGACCTTATCGACGAAGGTATGATCACTGAACAGGAAGCGCTCATGCAGATCGACGCAAAGAGCCTTGACATGTTGCTTCACCCTCAGTTCGACGCAAAGGCGTTGAAAGATGCTGACAAGAACAACGTTGTTGGTAAAGGTATCGCTGCTTCTCCCGGTGCTGCTGCTGGTAAGATCGTATTCACCGCAGAAGATGCTGTTATCGAAGGAAAGAAGGGCGAAAACGTTATCCTCGTTCGTTTGGAAACCTCTCCCGAAGATATCGAAGGTATGAAATATGCACAGGGTATCTTGACGGTACGCGGCGGTCAGACCTCTCACGCAGCGGTTGTTGCACGCGGTATGGGTACCTGCTGTGTATCCGGTTGCGGCGACATCAAGATGCACGAAGAAGAAAAGTGGTTCGAGCTCGCTGGTAAGATCTTCCGCGAAGGCGACGTACTTTCCCTCGATGGTTCCACGGGTAACATTTATGACACCCTCATCAAGACTGTTCCTGCAGATCCTAACTCCGGTTATTTCGGACGTATCATGGATTTGGCAGACAAATATAAGGCACTCGGCGTAAGAACGAACGCAGACAGCCCCGAAGATGCGAAGCAGGCAGTTGCTTTCGGCGCACAGGGTATCGGCCTTTGCCGTACGGAACACATGTTCTTCGATCCTTCCAGAATCGGCGCGTTCCGTGAAATGATCTGCTCCGACACCGTAGAAGAAAGAGAAGCGGCTCTTGCTAAGATCGAACCTATGCAGCAGGCTGACTTTGAAGGCTTGTTCGAGGCTCTTGGCGGTTACCCCGTAACCATCCGTTTCCTCGATCCTCCTCTTCACGAATTCGTTCCTACCGCTGAAGAAGACATCGCGGCTTTGGCAAACGCACAGGGCAAGACGGTTGCTCAGATCAAAGACATCATCGCAAGCCTTCACGAATTCAACCCCATGATGGGTCACCGTGGTTGCCGTTTGGCAGTAACCTATCCCGAAATCGCTGTTATGCAGACGAAGGCGGTTATCAAGGCGGCTATCAACGTAGTTAAGAAACATCCTGATTGGAAACTCATTCCTGAAATCATGATTCCTTTGACGGGCGAAACGAAAGAATTGAAGTTTGTTAAAGACATCGTTGTGAAGACGGCTGACGAAGTTATCGCAGCAAGCGGTGTAGAACTTACCTACGAAGTAGGTACGATGATTGAAATTCCCAGAGCATGCTTGACGGCTGAAGAAATCGCAAAAGAAGCTGAATTCTTCTGCTTCGGTACCAACGACTTGACACAGATGGCGTTTGGTTTCTCCCGTGACGACGCAGGTAAATTCTTGCCCGCATACTATGCAAACAAGATTTACGAATCCGATCCTTTCGCAAGATTGGATACGACGGGCGTTGGTAAGCTCATGAAGATGGCTGTTGACGGCGGTAAAGCTGTTCGTCCCGAAATGCACCTCGGTATCTGCGGTGAACACGGCGGCGATCCTTCCTCCATCGAATTCTGCCACGAAATCGGTCTTTCCTACGTTTCCTGCTCGCCTTATCGCGTTCCCATCGCAAGATTGTCCGCAGCTCAGGCGAACATTAAGAACCCTCGCAACTAATTTGCAAGGCTAACTAAAAATAAAGACGGCTTATCCGAAAGGGTAAGCCGTTTTTGTCTGGCGATTTTTATCACGGAGGAGAGGTAATACGTTAAGATAACGTTTCTCGTATCGTACGTAGGTATTCTGTGGGCGTCATATTTGCGATGCGTTTGAAAAGCGTCGTTAAATAGTGTACGGATGACATGTTCATGGAATCGGCAATCTGCGTCAAAGTATAGTTCCCCTCACGAAGCATGGATTTTGTATATTCAATGCGGAGATTGTTCAAATAAGCGATGATCGTTTGGTTAAACGCTTGCTGAAAAGCCACGGAAAGAGAGGTTTTGTTGGTGTTAAAAAGAAAACAAAGCTCTTCTATCGTGATTTTTTGTTGAAAATTTTCGTCCAGATATTCTTTGATTTCATAAATTTGAGCTTTGTTTCTACGGAAAACCTTTTGTGAGGAGGCTCTGTGGGCGGCTTTGAGCCGCAGACATTTGATTAAAAAAATCTCCAAATAATCCTTGATAAGTTGATCGGAACCCAAGGTAAACGTTCTCCGCTTCTTCATATTCTTTTGGTTGGGAATATTGTAAGGCGGCAAGTAAACGGCGCGGGCTTCCTTGATGATTTCTGCAAGCATTTTTTGCAGTTCGTCCGTCAAGGGCAGGGGAGCATAAGTCAACTCCTCTAAAATCGGCGCGTCGCACTCAAATCCGATAATGATAATATTAGGGGCGGTCTGTTCATTGCAGATAATAGAATGATTTTGGTTCGCTCCGTGTAAAATCATCTCGGTTTGATACAGACTGCCTGTATAGTGATCGGACGCAACTTCGATATTTCCCTTATCAATATAGACCAACTCGCAAAATTTATGCGAATCGTTATGGGTATGATAGTTTGTGGTAAATTCGAAATAGTGAATATTTGCCAAACGGGTAATACTCAGGTCAATTTTAAAATCCTTTAAAACGAATTTCATTTGGTACTCCAAATAAAAAATATTTACAATATTGTACCAAATTAAAACGATTTTGTAAAGACAAACATGGCGGATTGTGTTAAAATAAAGAAAAAATTAAATTCACATGTTGGATTTATTAGGAAAGGAGAAAAAAATTATGGCAAGAGTATGTATTCCCGATTACGAATATCAGGAAAGAATTCAAAAAGCGGCAAAAATGTTGAGAGAAAGAGGACTTGACGTTATGGTGGTGGCTTCCACGGAAAGCGACTATGCCAACGCAAGATATTTCTCGGGTTTTTGGCCTGTGTTTGAAAGAGCAGGTGTAGCGATTTCCGCAAACGGTGACGCCGCTCTTCTCGTGGGACCCGAATCGGAAGTATTCGGCGCAGATTTCGGTAAGATTGAAAAGGTATTCGTTCTGCGCGAATTTAGAGAATCGGCAGACCCTTCTTATCCCGAATTGACCCCTTCCACGTTCAATGAAGTATTCAAAGCGATCGGCGTTACAGGCGAAAATATTAAAATCGGTTTGGGTAGCTATGTTGAGTGTACATTGCCCATCTACGAAGGCTTGAAGAATAGCTATCCCAAGGCAGAGATTGTAAAATGTAACGACATCATGGTCGATCTTCGTAAGATTAAGAGTGAAAACGAAATTGCTTGTCTTAGAGAAGGGTTCCGTATTATCGAAATTGCGACGGACGAAGTTATCAAGGCGTTGAAGCCCGGTGTTACCGAATTGCAGATGGTCGGTATTGCGCAAAAGGTTATTTATGAGCATGGTGCAGAGTACGAGGGGTTACCCATGTACGTGTTCAGTGAGGCAAGCACCCGTCACGCGATCTCTCGTTCCCGTTATCGTGAGATCGGTAAAAACGACATTGTACAGCTGAATTTGTCGGCAAAGATCGATGGTTATTCGCCTTCTATCGGCTTGCCTGTATGTATGGGTAAGCTTGAAGGGGAGCGTCGCGACCTGATCGAATTCTGCCGTAAGATGCACGAATGGACGGAACAACAGCTCAAAGCGGGCGTATACGCAGACGACGTTGCAAAACGTTTCTTGCAGATGTATAAAGATGCAGGCTATGAAAAGAATTACGTTTACGGACCTTGCCACGGTACGGGTATGATCGAGGTGGAAGCGCCTTGGATGGAAACGTCTACCCATTATCCCTTGGAAAAGAATATGACGTTCCAGATCGATACGTTCATCTCTGGACCTACGTTCGGTTGCCGTTGGGAAAAGGGTGTTGCTATCCGTGAAGACGGCTGTGAAAGCTACACCGATTACCTTAAGAAAGGCATTATTGAACTTGGTTTCTAAGATAAGGGTCAAGGGGCGTTGTCCCTTGTGAGAGGTCGAGGGCAAAGCCCTCGCATAAATAGCCCCCTAAAAGCAAAACGGCAGTTTTGCGTAGATGTCGCGCAAGCGATAACAACGTGAAAAGCGTTGAGGAGTAAAAAAATGATTGTAGGTAAAAAAGATTGGATTATTCCCGATTGTGAACTTCCTCCCGAAGGGGAGGGGGTCCTCAAGGGACACGAAAGCGTAATCGTTGTCAACGATACGAATGAAAAAGCAATTATCAAGGTAAAATTATACTTTGCAGACAAAGACGCATGCGAGGGGATTACGTGGGAAGTAGAACCTCAAAGAGTGCGCTGTTTTAGAATGAACAATATAGACGATATGTGCGGTTTCGTTGTGCCTTTGGAAACGCAATACGCAATGAAACTGGAAAGTACGCAACCCATCGTTGTACAGTATGGCAGACTTGACAACCGTCAAACGAATTTGGCATACTACACTACATTGGCTTATTGAGGTGAAAATTATGATTTTAGACCATTCATTTCCGCGTGAAACGGATTATGTAAAAGAGAACAATATTCCGCTTGTGATTGTTGGCGGCACGGTAGAATACCACGGTCCGCACTGTTCTTACGGTTGCGATACATTGGTTGCGGAAGGCTTAGTGAAAAAGCTTGCCGAAGAAAAAGAAATTATGATCGCGCCGACCATTTCTTACAGTCCGTCCAGCTATGCTGTCGGAGGCAGAAAAAGCGGTACTGTGCACGTTCCTGAACGTGCCTTTGAGGATTACGTATACTACGTATTCAAGAGTATGCTGTATTCGGGCTTTAGGAATATTTACGTGGTTATTCATCATCAATTCGAGCAGGAAAGCGAAATGCCCATGACCCTTTGCTATCGTACTGCTGCGAAACGCGCGACTATGGAATATTTGGAAGAAACGCTCGGTGAAGGCTGGTGGGGAAGTGAATCTTACGCCAACTATTATGAAGAATTAGAAGGCGCAAACAATCCTTTTTCTTGGATCAAGGTTATCCCTACGATGTCTACGGCGGTACAAAACGCTACGGGTTACGACCATGCAGGTAAGTTTGAAAGCTCGATTTTGATGGCGCTTTATCCCGATTGTATTAAGCTTGATAGAATTGACGATATTAAGCATTGGTTTACCGAAAGTGCGCGTGAAGCAAATAAAGAGCTTGGCGATGAAATGGTAAGACAATCTTTGGCATATTTAAAAGAAGCTATTAAATAATATAAGTCACTGTTGTACTATTCAAAAAGCGAATTAAAGCAATCGAATTATTGAATGGGATTTTAAGAAGAAATTAAAAAAACCTATATAAACCTGTTGGCAAAGGGGAAATAGAGGAGTATAATAATTAAAAATGGGTATAAATACCTATTAAGGAGGATACATAAATGAGCAAACTTGGTATTGCTGCAGCTTTGGCGCTTGTAACAACGGTCGGCGGTGTTTACGCTGCTTGGAATTATGCAGAAGGCACGATGGGTAAAATCACCAGCACTGGAAAAAAGGTAGAAATTACCGTTGCTGATACGAATACGCCCAGCGGTTCGATTAAATTCCATAACTCTCTTGCTTTGTGGATTGACGATGAAGGTACGGGTAAGGCGGACGTTGTAGACTACACCCCTGGTTGGGATGATTACTATGCACCCGGCGGTGAAGGTGCTGCTAATGCAGGGGAACTGGTTATTGAGTTTGTACCTGCAGCTGGTGCAACTGAAGTTACGTTGCAGTATACGTTGTATATCAAAGCGGATACGAACAAGTACACGGATTGGATTGACGGTGATCCCGGCAATACTCAGGAAGTAAAGATTTTCAACGTCGCTGATGATGCAAACGTTCTTACGGGTACGTTTACCTATGATTTCACCGAGGATATTGGCGCAGATTTGGGTGACGGCAAGTTGAATGGTAAAGTGAAATGGAGCTATGAAGACTTTATCGCATTGTTCCCCGTGACCAACACCTTTACGGTTTCTACGGCTGCTGAATATGAGCATTTTGCAGCTGCGGTTGGCGGTATTGTGATCCACGCTGACGTAGAAGAGGTAACACCGTAATAGAACAGTTAATAACATCATTTATATACCATAAAAGTTGAAAAGGGGTATCCTCTTGGGTACTCCTCTTTTGGCTGTTTTATGTTTTTGAGGGCAAGCCATGTTTGATATGGAACCGTACGAATTATATACGTTTTGTGTTTGCATGGTCGTTTACGTCTTATTAACCGCGCTGTTTGTAGGGCTATTTAGCTACATTACTGTAATGCTGGTAAAACAGATACGGGCAGGGTTGGAGGATGATAAAATCCTCGCGGAAGACGATAGATGTATCAGTAAAGGCAAAACGTACGGCAGAAGAAAAGTCGGATTATTTGATATTGTAATCACGGCTGTTTTTTGCTGTATAATTTTCGGGGCTTTTGGGTTCTCTATCTATACTGGGTTCAAAGGGGAACAGTCTGCGCAAGATGGCGGATTATTCCGCGTCGTACTCAGTGATTCCATGTCGGAGAAAAGCACGGCGAATAAGTATCTTTTTGAGAACAAGTTAGACAACCAGTTCCAACAGTTCGATTTAATACTGACCCAAAAAATGCCCGAAGAAAATGAGTTGGAATTGTACGACATCGTTGTATATAAATTAGAAGATGCGCTTATCATACATCGTATCGTAGGGATTGAAGAAGCGAATGAAAAGCACCCCGACGGTCGAAGATTTATAATGCAGGGTGATGCGGTGGCTTCGCCTGATAGGTTGCTTGTTTCGTACAGCCAAATGGTAGGTATTTACGAAGGTAAGAACATTCCTTTTGTAGGGAGTTTTGTATTATTCATGCAATCGCCTGCAGGGTATATGTGTATTCTTTTGGTTATTTTAGGCGTTATTACCATTCCTTTGATGGAAGGAAAGATCCTTAAAGAAAAGGTGAAAAGATTGCATCTTTTACGTACGGGTATGTTTGACGGCAACGGCAATTTTGTCGGCTATGCTTCGCGTGCACAAGACGTAGAGACCTATTCGTATAGTTATCCAGATTATTCTTAAATAGCATAAAGAAAATTAAAAGGAGGGCAAGAAACTGTGTTTAGAAGTCGCTTAAGCAAATTAATGGCAAGTTTTCTTGCTCTTATTTCTTTGTCGATCGGTAGTGGTGTATATGCTACTTGGAAATATGCAGACGGCCCCGTAGATTCGATGGCGGAGGCTTTTGGGGTGGGACTGGATGCTTTCATTTATGCCCCCGAAGAAATGCCCGATGAGGAAATCTCCGTTGTTCAAAGGTTGTCGGATATATTAAACAAAAAATACACCACGGAGGCGGTGACAGATTCGCGGGGATATTTGTTGGAAGAGACAATTCAGGTCTATTGGAATAATGATAAGTCGCAAGATCCGTTCGTTGGTAGTATGGATAAGACCTATGCGGAGGAAATAGCCGAATTATTTAGAGACGTTTTAATGGACACCTCCGTAAGCTTTATTTTGAAAAATCAAGACTTAAACGGTGACGGATATAACGAGATTGCGATGTATTCCACGTCGGATCCATTGGATAATACCTCTAGTAGCTATACGGGTGTTGTTTGCGTTTACGTTACGGTGTTTACTCCGACCATTGATGATAGAGGACAAGTTACGGGATACACGTTGGTGTGTGAATCGTTGCGTGGGTATTGCAGTGAGATTTATTATTCGCCGCAAAATAGAGTGCCTTCTTTCTCTACGGATACTTGGCTTGATAGCGTTGGATACACGCGTAATAATCGAGACGTAGAATTACCGGAAGAAGATAAGTTGGATTATGATTCCTATAATTTGTCGTATAGAGTCGGCTATCGAAGTTATACTACGAAGCCTATGGGGGATAATTTGTCTACGCTTTTGGCGGATAAATTGTAATAAGTAAAATAATAAAAACGAAGACTTTGTCGATTAAAAGCCGACGAGGTCTTTTTCATATAAAAATTTGGTTTCTCTTGACTTTATTGCGATTAACTGGTATAATATTTATAAGGTTATCCTAATATGTATGGAGGAATGAATGATGGCATATAAGGCAAAAGAAAAAGACGTTATTTTAACCTATTTGGCATGTTGCGGCGGAAGAAGTAAGTCAAAGAAGAATTGCGGTTTCTTCAAGGTTGCTTATGAAAACCAAAAAGGGAATATCGTCGTTAAAGAAAGCATGATGATCTCTGAGGAAGCAGAAAAGGTAATAGGTGTTAAATCTATTCCTATTCCTTATCTTATCGTATTCGATAACAAAGGCAGAGCAAGCGCTGTAGTGATCAGCATGGATCAAGTTTATGAAAAATTGATCACGAAGAAAGACCAACTGGATTGTTTGGAATCTGAAAAATACAATTCCTTGGAAGAATTCTTAGAATTCTACCCCAAATGGAATAAGAAGTATTCGATCACGCGCATTTACACGGAAAAACCTGCCCTCATGGTAGATTTGACCAATCCCAACTTGTTGCATACGTTAGAACCGTTGCCGTTTAGAGAAGTGTTGGGCGTGGCGACGTTGACCCAGGCACGTCAAGGCGCAGGGTACGTTACGCATCCCTTAAACTACGATATGGTCGGCGAGTTTTATAGAAACCAGGTTCAATTATACTCCAGCTTGTCCATCAATAAATTTGAAAGCTTCATCAAGGGCAATATTATCATAAAACTCTTGAGACCGTTGATTCGTTTGATTGCAGGCAAGAAGTTTAAGCAGTACAAATTACATAAGTATTTGTATGCAAACATCGCGAAAAAAGAAAAGACGGAGAGTGGCTCTAACGTAGAATGGAAGACGCAAACGGATTGTGACTTTGATTTTGCGGAAGCGGTAGAGTCTATCTCGGGAAAGAGAATTGTTTCCAACGGCTTTATCGGCGACTTGAACGTAAGAGTGCATGACAAAGAACAGTACGGCGCGTTTATCTATGAAATCGAGGCAAGTATCGACAATATTGAGGATACGGAAGGGCTTGGTGTAGAAACGGAATGGACGGATAAAACGGCGAGTGACTTTGTATTCTATGCGAAGAAAGAAGTCAACGACATTGTCAACAAGTCCAAGAAGTTGATTTCCAGATCGAATTATAAGATTGAAATAACCATTAACAGTGTCAGTAAATAAGTAAAACAAATCGCCATGGCAATTTCCGTGGCGATTTTTCTCTTTTGCCAAAGAATGGTTTTCTTTGCATTGACAAACGCTCGGGGGTGTGTTATAATAGGGAAAGAGAAAATTTTGAGGGCGGTTATGCAAAGATCTTTTGGTAAGAATAAACAAAAACGGGCAGGGCAGGTACGAGGTGAATCTGTAGAAAGGGTCAACGGCGCACCCGTGTATACTGCGATTTATAAGGTGAATAGGAGTGATGAACTCCTCGAGTTTCTTCTCCGTAAATGCGGCACGTCCAGAAATAACGTCAAGTCCCTTTTGGTGAGAAGACAAGTGCTCGTCAACGGCAGTGTGGTGACGCAGTACAATTTCCCCTTAGCGAAAGACGACGAGGTGAAGCTGTCCAAACGTCCCGTGAAAGAGGGGACAACGTTAACAAGACCCGTTCGCGAAAGAAAGACTACGGCAGAGAAAAAATCTGCTCCTCGCACCGTTCGCATTATCCACGAGGACGAGGATTTTATCGCCATTGATAAACCTGAGGGATTGCTTTCCGTGGAGAGCGATAAGGATACGGAATGTGCATACGGCTGCGTTTTGGAGTACATGCAGGGACATGGAAAAAACAGCCGTCCGTTCGTCCTGCACCGAATCGACAAAGAAACGTCTGGTGTGTTGGTGTTTGCAAAGAACATTAAGTTGCATTCCATGTTAAAAATGCACTGGAATGAACTGGTGTCCTTGCGTGAATACGTCGCCGTGATAGAGGGCATATTGGAGAAAAAGCAAGGGGAAATCGTTTCCTATCTTAAAGAGAATAAGAACAACGTGGTGTATTCTACGAACGATCCGACGGGGCAAAAGGCAATTACCCGCTACGAGGTGTTGAAAGAAACGGAAGAATATTCTTTGGTAAAGGTACAGATTGAAACGGGGCGTAAAAACCAGATCCGCGTGCACATGCAATCGCTGGGCTGTCCCGTGGTTGGCGACGAGAAATACGGCAAAAAACAGGATGGTACAATGGTAAAAAATCCTTTGGGAAGACTGGGATTGCATGCGGCGAGGTTGACTTTCCAGCACCCTGTTTCCAAGGAGCTTATGACGTTCAACGCATCCCTGCCCCACTCGTTTCATGATTTATTCTCAAAATAAGGAGCAAAGAGGATGAAGAAAATTGCAAGTTTTACGATCAATCATGATACTTTAAAAAAGGGAATGTATATTTCCCGAATTGATGGGGACGTGGTGACCTATGATATTCGTATGAAGCTTCCCAACGGCGGGGAGTATTTGGATATGGACGCAGCGCACACCGTTGAGCACCTTTTCGCGACCTATGTACGCAATAGCGATGCAGGGGATCAAATTATATACGTTGGACCGATGGGTTGTCGCACGGGCTTTTATTTCCTTGTCCGCGACAGTATTTCTCATGAAAGAGCGATCGAACTCGTGCAAAAAAGTATGGCTTTCGTTCGGGATTATGAAGGGGAAATCCCTGGCAGCAAAAAAGAGGAATGCGGCAATTATCTTGCACACGATTTGCAAGGTGCAAAAGCAATCGGCGCGGAGATGTGCGAAGTGTTGAAAAATTGGCAGATCAATGATTTGAAATATAAGGAGTAAGGTATGGACGCTATTCAAAATATGCTCACGCGCAGAAGCGTGAAGAAGTACAAATCGGACGCTGTTCCGCAGGAATTGATTGAAAAAATCGTAGAGGCAGGTACGTTTGCGCCTACCGGCAGAAATGCGCAAGCCCCCATCATTTTAGCGATTACCAATAGGCAGGTACGTGATGAACTGTCGAAAATCAATGCAGAGATCATGGGCGCGCCCGAGGGAACGGACCCTTTTTACAACGCCCCCGTGGTGTTGGTCGTTTTGGCGGATAAGGCACGTAATACGCGCGTATACGACGGCTCTCTCGTTATGGGGAATATGATGCTTGCAACGCATGCGTTGGGGCTTGGCGGGTGTTGGATTCACCGCGCTAAAGAAACTTTTGAAAGAGAGGAAGGAAAGGCGTTGTTAAAGAGCCTTGGGATCGAGGGTGAATACGAGGGGATAGGTAACTGTGTTATCGGTTATCCCGATCACGTTCCTGAAACAAAGCCCAGAAAGGAAAACTGGGTATACTATGTAAAATAAAGAGGTCAGTATGCAGGCAGGGGTTTCCACCGCATCTCTTTTCATGCGGAAAAACAACGAAGACGCGCTTCCTCTTTTGGAGGAGTTGGGCGTGAACGTAGCAGAGGTCTTTTTGACCTCGTTTTCCGAATACGGTTATCCCTTTGCCGATCTTTTGAAAAAGCGCAAGGGCAATGTGACGGTCAATTCCGTCCATGCGTTAAATACCGAGTTCGAACCGCAGCTTTTCAACAAGCATCCTCGTGTAAAAGCGGACGCATACGGATGGGCGGAAAAGGTGCTGGAAAGCGCGCAAGCTTTGGGGGCGCCCTATTATACCTTTCACGGCACGTCACGGGTGAAACGGGCTTCCCGATCGGGGGCGAACGACGATTTTCCGTCTATGATCGCTGGGTTTGAGGAGTTGACCGATTTTTGTAAACAGCGTGGAGTGACTCTGTGTTTGGAAAACGTGGAATGGTCCACGTATAACCGTGTCGGCGTGTTTGAAAAGATTGCGTCGGCTGTTCCTGACCTTGGCGGAGTGCTGGATATAAAGCAAGCTCGCATTTCAGAATATCCCTATCAAGAATATCTAAAGGAAATGGGGGCACGGCTTAAATACGTGCATATTTCCGACGTAGATGAAAGGGGAAAGATGTGTCTTCCCGGGCGCGGAACGTTTGATTTTGACGAGCTTATTCGCCGTTTGAAAGACGTTGGCTTCGACGGAGCGGTATTGCTTGAGGTGTATAACCGTGATTATCAGGATTATTCTCAGTTAAAAACTGCGTGCGATTTTGTCAGCGAACTTATTTACAAGCATAAATAATATAATGAAAGTAGAAAATCCCTTTTTTTGGGATTTTTTATATTTTTTTTGCAAAAACTATTGACAAGAGCAAATGAGTATGCTATAATGCAAATAAGATTAAATCTCAATAAGGAGAAAAAAATATGTTAAAAGTATATCAATGTGAAAAATGTAACAAGACTTTAGTTTCAAAAGAGGAACTGAAATTAGACGGTTGGAAAGAGTTAGTGGCAGGCAGTACGGACGCTGCGCAGGAAAAGCACGTTCCCGTTGTTGAAAAGAAATGCAAGACGGTAAAGGTAGACGTAGGCAGTGTAGCGCACCCGATGACGGCGGAGCATCTGATTGAATGGATTGCTTTAGAAACGGAGAAAGGTTATCAAGTGCAGTATTTACAGCCGAATGAGGCACCCGTGTGCGTGTTCAAGCTGGCTGACGGGGACAAAGCCGTTGCGGTATACGCATATTGCAACCTGCACGGACTTTGGAAGAACTAACTCCAACACGGGGGCAGGGGCATAGACCCTTGCGGATTGTAAAGGCAGAGCCTTACAATCCCGCGTCAGCGGTTGCGCGAGAGCGCAAAACGGAACTTCAAAAAAGCAAGCGATAGCTTGCGCAAATTACCGCATAAGCGGTCAATCGCCGCAAGGCGAATCTAAATCTGTTTTCAATAATTAAAAAACTTCGAGGTAATAGATCATGATAGAAAAAGAGGCGATGTATAAGATTACGTACGGACTGTTTATGCTGACGACGACGGATGGAGAAAAGCAAAACGGCTGTATCGTAAATACCGTTTCCATGCTGACGGACACCCCCAAACGCATCGTTGTGTTCGTGAATAAAAGCAACTATTCGGAAGAGCTGTTAAGAAAGACGGGCATCTTCAACGTATCGGTATTGACAGAGAGTACGTCCTTTGACGTTTTTCGTCAGTTCGGGTTCCAGTCAGGGCGTGACGTAGACAAATTCGAGGGGGGCAGGTACGAGACGAGTGAAAACGGACTGTACTATCTCACCGATTGCGCAAACGCCGTACTTAGCGCAAAAGTCATTGATTATTACGATTATGATACACATACTTTGTTCGTAGCAGAGGTGACCGAGGCAAAGACTTTATCCACGGAAAAATCTGTTACCTATGAATATTATCAAAGCTACATTAAACCCCGTCCTAATGCCGAACCGCCCAAGACGGAAGGCAAAGGGAAATGGGTATGCAAGATTTGCGGATACGTGCACGAAGGGGAAGAACTGCCCGAAGATTTTATCTGTCCTTGGTGCAAACATCCTGCGGAAGATTTTGAAAAAGTCGGTTAAAGTATTCAGTTTCCGACTTTATGAATAAAGGAGGAAAAATATATGAAAAGACGCTTTTTTTCATTGGGGATTATAGCAGTATTATTCGGTGCGTTGATCGGAACATCGGGTTGCTCGAAAAATTTAACGTATGAAAATGCCGAAAAATATACCGCAGGCGGTACAACGTTAACTGCGGCAGTGACGGACGTTGAAATCGAATGGCTGGCAGGCAGCGTTGAGTTTGCCTACGGCGAGGGAGAGGGGGTCACGTTTAAAGAGACTTCTGCGACGGACTTAGACAAGCGCACGATGCTGTATTACTGGTTGGAAAACACTACGTTGCATATCAAGTTTGCGCAGTCGCGTATAGGTTGGTGGAACGGTGCGTATCCCGACAAGGATTTGGTCGTGACGTTACCGAAGGATCTTGTTTTAACGGAAGTCGAGGTGGATACCGCCAGCGCGGATATTGACCTGAACAATCTTTCTGCAAGACGTATTGAGGCGGACAGCAGTTCTGGGGCGATTATGGGCGTTTTAAGCGACGCGACGAAAGAGCTGAACGTGGAATCCTTATCGGGAAGCGTTGACATAACGGCAAACGGCTTACAAAAATTCGAAATCGAGACTACGAGCACGGACGTCAAATTATCTGCTGGCATGGATCTTTCGGAGGGTAGTTTTGACAGCATTTCGGGAAATTTCACCCTGACTTTACCTGAGACTTTTGAAGGGTTCTCCGTTGAGTTTGAAAGCGTTAGCGGTAACTTCAACAGCGATTTTACCACGGAAAAACGCGGGAATAGATATGTTTACGGCACGGGCGCGACCGAGTTGGAAGTGGAAAATACTTCTGGGAACGTGAACGTGAAAAAGGGTTAAAAGCATAGCGGAAAGATAACAACAGAAACAGACAAATATAGACAAACTTTTCTTTCATAAAATGGAAAAATCCGTAAAAAGGTTTTCAAAAACGCCGAAAAAAGCTTGACATAAAGGTGCGGACTTGCTATAATTACGGAGTAAATAATAAACGCATCGGCAAAGGCAGGTGAAAAGAAATGTCCACGGTAAGAGTTGGCGAAAACGAAAACGTAGAAAGCGCATTGCGCCGTTTTAAGAGAAAATGCTCCCGCGACGGTATTATCGGTGATCTTAGAAAGAAGGAATTCTATGAAAAACCTTCCGTAAGAAGAAAGAAGAAATCCGAAGCTGCCAGAAAGAGAAGCAGAAACTAATGCAAAAGAAGCTCACATCAACGTGAGCTTTTTTTATTTTCAAAATGTCGAATTGTGTTAAAAAGTAGGGTAAAAAAAAGAAAAAATAAGAAACGAGGTGTACTATGTCGTTGACAATGGAAAGCGGAAAAAAACAGCGTACGTTGCGTGAAGAGGCAAGGCTGGCAAAGAGCCGTATCAAGAGCGGTTTTTGGGAAGAATGTCATGATGAGATACAAGAGAAAAAGGAAAAAGCAAGGGAGCATGGTCTTAACGAAAGTAAAGCGGGGCGGTATTTCAAGATGCAGGTAGAGGCGCAGATAGAGGGCAGAAAAGAGGATGAATTTTACCTGCGCGTCAAGGAGATGTTGCTTTCCGACGGCGAAGTAAGCAACGCAATCGGCAGGCTCACCGACCAAGAATATTATAAGACTTTGAGCTATGAAGAACAGCAACGTTACAATCTTTCTTTAAGCGAAAAATATCTCCGCGCTTTAGAGAGATTTCGCGCGGAGTGTGAGTTCGAGGCGTTAAACAGAAAGGCATAACGTATTAATTATAAAACGGCTGAATAAAACTATTCAGCCGTTTTGAGTTATAAAGAAAAAAAATGTACGGTGATACTTGCAAATCGGGGTGAATTATGTTATAATAATACCGTTATGATTAAAATTGAAGAAATCTTGGAAAAATTGAATGAAGAACAGATAAAACCCGTGTTGGAAACGGAAGGCGCCGTACTGGTCTTAGCAGGCGCAGGGAGCGGTAAAACACGCGTTTTGACTTCGCGTATCGCGTATTTGGTCGAGGCGAAAGGGGTACCTGCAGAGGCGATTCTTGCCATCACCTTTACGAACAAAGCAGCGAATGAGATGAAAGAACGTCTTTCGTCCATCGTCGATATTTCCCGTTCTTGGGTATGCACGATCCACAGCATGTGCGTGCGCATTTTGCGTATGTACGCGGACGAGGCTGGGGTTTCGTCCAACTTTTCCATTTACAGCGAGACCGAGCGCAACAATATCATTAAAAAATCCTTTCAAGAATGCGATTATGAGGATGAGAAACTGTTAAAAACGGTGAAATACCATATCGCGAATGCCAAGATGCTCGGTCACGACCCCGAACGCTATGCGGAAGAATACGCAGGCGAGCGCGAAATCGACGATATTGTCAAGGTATACGCGCGCTATCAAAAGCATCTTCGGGAGAATAACGCGCTCGATTTTGACGATTTGCTCAATGAAACGCGCAATCTTCTCAATAAGAGCAGAGAAGCGAGAGAGTATCTGGGCGGGAAATTCCGCTACATTCTCGTGGACGAGTTCCAGGATACCAACGCCGTGCAATACGAGATTATTTCCCTGCTTGCGTCCGTCTACGGCAACTTGTTTGTGGTAGGGGACGACGACCAGTCCATCTACGGCTGGCGCGGGGCAAAACTGGAGAATATACTCCATTTCGAAAAGGATTATAAGGGCGCGAAAGTGTTCAAGCTGGAGCGCAATTACCGTTCCACGAAAAACATTTTAAAACTGGCGAATACCGTAATTCGCAACAACGGACGGCGCAAGGACAAGACCCTTTGGACGGAAAACGAGGAGGGTGCGCCTGCCAAAGTCTACGAAGCGGACGAGGAGAGTGGTGAGGCGAGATATATCGCGCATACCATCGCAGGGCTGATTCGTCAAGGGTACAGCTACTCCGATTTTGCGGTTTTGATGCGTCTGAACGCCCTGACCCGCTCTTTCGAACAAGAGTTCACGGGGGACGGGATTCCCTATAAAGTGTTCGGGGGCTTTAAGTTCTTCGAGCGCAAGGAAATCAAAGACCTTTTGGCGTACCTGCGTCTTGTCAACAATCCCTTTGACAGCGAGGCAGCGACGAGAATTATCAATTTCCCCAAGCGGGGTATCGGCGCAAAGACGGTGGAAACTTTGCAAAATTACGCCTATGAAAACGAGCTGTCCGTCTATGACGCGCTCTTGGACGTGGACGAGCTCGGTTTTACAAGCGGTACCCGTCAAAAATTAGTCGATTTCCGCGACATGATCAAGACTTGGATTGTGGAAAGCCAAGAAACGCCCGTCAACGAACTGGTAAAACGGATCATTGCCGACACCCACATGCGCGAAGCGTATGCGGACGATTCGGACGAGAGTATCAACAAGCGCGCCAACATTGAAGAATTTATCAATTCCGTAGAGGAATACAGCCGTTTGAACCCTACGGCGAATCTGACCGACTACCTCAACCAAGTTACTTTGTCCTCGGATACGGACGAAATGGACGATGGGAACTACGTGACGTTAGCGACCGTGCATTCGGTGAAAGGTCTGGAATTCGGCTGTGTGTTCATCTGCGGTTTGGAAGAGAATATTTTACCCGTATCGAGAGCGGTGGATAACGATGAGGATATGGAAGAGGAGCGCCGTCTTATGTACGTTGCGGTGACCCGTGCGAAAGAGAGATTGTATCTGACCCGTTCCAAGAGTCGTTATCTTTACGGTAAGAGAGAACCGACGGCTCGTTCGCGCTTCTTGAAAGAGCTTTCTTCTGAGCTGGAATTGCCCCAAGAGGTACGTCGTCCGACCTTTGGTTACGACGGTTACGACGATCCAGAAAGCTATGGAAATTCTGCGTACGGTGGGGGCAGGTACGAGTCTAACGGTGATTACGGCAGAAGAAATAGCTTTGGCGGCGGCTACGGAAGTTATGGACGTGGGTATGGTAATTCGGCAAGAACGGACTCCGCACCGACGCGCTCTGCATGGAATGGTAATACCTACGGCGGTTCGTCTTACGGAAGCTCGTCTTATGGTTCTTCTTCGGGGAGCAGTTCTTCAAAGAGCGGCGGTTTCGTATATGGGGGCGTGGGCAAAGCCGCGCCGTTGAAACCGACGGGCGGAAAGGATCTTAGCGCATTCCGTATCGGGGTAAAAGTGCGCCACCCGAAATTCGGGGAAGGTATGATCGTTGCGGCGCGCGGCGTTGGCAGCAATATGATTTTGGATATCGCGTTCGAGGGATTTGGGATCAAGCAGTTGTCTGCGACCCTTGCACCGTTGACCGTTATTTGATGATAGGTGGGATATGGATAGAAAGAGAGAACTGGTAGACCTTCTCAATAAATGGGCGTATGAGTATTACGTGCTGGACAATCCGACGGTATCGGATAAGGAGTACGATGCGTTGTACGATGAACTCCGCCGTTTGGAAGAGGAAAGCGGCGAGGTATATGCCGACAGTCCGACAAGACGTGTAGGCGGAGAGCCTATCAAGGGTTTTGAAAAGCACACCCATATCGCGCGGCTGTTTAGTTTGGATAAATCCGTTTCCACGGAAGAACTAACGGCGTTTTTGACCCGCGTGAAGAAACTATCGGGAGTACAGCCCGATTATACGGTGGAATACAAATTCGACGGTTTGACCGTGTGCTTGACCTATGACAAGGGTCAGTTTATCCGCGCGACGACGCGCGGCAACGGCGTTGTGGGCGAGGACGTCACGGCGCAGGTTTTGACGATAAAATCTTTCCCTTTGAAGATTGCATATCAAGGCACTTTAGAGGTAAGAGGGGAGGCAGTCATTCGCCTTTCCGTTTTGGACGCGTATAATAAGACGGCGGCAGAGCCTTTGAAAAACGCCCGTAACGCGGCGGCAGGAGCGATCAGAAATCTCGATCCGAAAGTGACCGAACTCCGCCGTCCCGATATCTATTTTTATGACGTGAATTATATGTCGGAGGGGGGTGCTCTTTCGCAGACGGAGGCACACGATTTTCTCCAAAAAGAGGGTTTCAAGGTGTTCTCGTATTTCAAAGTCTGCCATACCGACGAGGAAGTTGTTTCTGCGATTGCGGAGATTGAAAAGGCACGCCGCGCGCTTGACGTATTGACGGACGGGGCCGTGATCAAGGTCAACGACAACGCTCTGCGTGAAGAAATGGGCTTTACCGATAAATTCCCTCGTTGGGCGATGGCTTATAAATTCGAGGCGGAAGAGGTGACGACCCTATTAAAGGATGTGATTTGGCAGGTGGGCAGAACGGGGAAATTAACGCCGCTTGCTTTGCTTGATCCCGTAGATTTGGGCGGAGCGACTGTTTCCCGTGCAACATTAAACAATTACGGGGATATTTTGCGTAAGGACGTAAAGCTTGGTTCGCGCGTGCTCGTGCGCCGTTCTAACGAAGTTATCCCCGAGATTTTGGGTACGACCGAACATACGGAAAACAGCCGTGAGATTGAAAAACCGAGCGTATGCCCCGCGTGCGGTACAACGTTGGACGAAGTGGGCGCGCATCTGTTCTGTCCCAACCGTTTGTGTACACCTCGTATCGTAGCGATGCTCGATCATTACGCAAGCAAGAACGCAATGGACATAGATGGTTTTTCCGAAAGCACCGCGGCGCAGCTGGTGGAGAAGAAAGGGGTGGAAAATTTCTCCGATCTTTACAGTCTGACAGCGGAAGATTTGGGGGAACTGGAAGGCTTCAAGGACAAAAAAATCAAGAATATTTTGACGGCGATTGAAAAGAGCAAGACCCCTACCATGGACGCGTTCATTTACGCGATCGGGATCGAGGGGGTAGGCAGGGTCGCGGCGAAAGATATCGCGGCGCGGTTCAAAAAATTCGAAAATTTCCAAAACGCGACCTTTGAAGATTTGATTGCTTTGGAGAACGTCGGCGAGATTACGGCGAATGCGATCTTGGCGTATTTTGCAGACGAAAGAAACCGCGCGGAGCTTAGCGCGCTGTTTGAGATCGGCGTTACGCCTATTTGGTCGGACGAGAAAAAGGAAGGTATTTTTTCGGGACAGTCGGTGGTGCTGACAGGGACGCTGGAAAATTACAAACGCAGTGAGGCGCAAAAGCTGATTGAAGAAAGAGGCGGCGTTTGTCAATCGTCCGTAACGGCAAAAACGACCTTGGTTTTGGCTGGCGCAGAGGCGGGAAGCAAGCTTGCAAAAGCGCAAAAACTGGGGATAAAAATTATCGACGAAAACGCCTTTAAGGAAATGCTGGAACAAGAATAACGAAAGAGACAACAACGGGTCTATTCAAAGGGATCCGTTGTTTTATTTCTGTGGAAAAAGGGTATAAAACAAAAAGCAGACGGAGAACTTTTTCCAAAATTTTCTCTTTTTTATAAAAAAGAGACAGGATATTTGGCAATACCGCTTGTCATTTTTGTTTTTTTCTGTTATAATGGGTGCAACTCAAACGAGGAATAAGGAAAAAGAGGGACGATCTATGCTCAGCATGACCGGTTACGGCAAAGGCGAATATATAGAGGGCGGTTTAGAACTGACCTGCGAAATTAAGACGGTGAATAACCGCTATTTGGACGTTTCCGTGAAAGCGCCTCGCGTGTTTGCGGCTTATGAAGACGTGATTCGTGCGACGGTGAGAAAGAAACTCACGCGCGGTCACGCCGACGTGTTCATTTCCGTAAAGGACAAGAGAGAACGTCCTACGGCGCTCGTACCAGATATGGCTTTGGCGGCGTCTTACGTGGCGGCGGCAAAGGCCGTGAGAGAAGCTTTTCCCGAACTTCCCGACGATATGACCCTGACCTCTGTGCTTCGCTATCCCGAGGTGTTGAAACAAGAGGACAGCTACTGTCTGGACGAAACGCTGAAGACGGCGTTGGATACTGCGTTGAACGGTGCGTTGGACGCGTTGAATGCCATGCGTCTTGTCGAAGGCGAGAAATTGAAAGCGGATATGCTGGCGAGAGTAAAGACGATAGAAGAACTGGTTGGCGAAATTTCCCTCCGTGCCCCCAAGATTGCAGAAGAATACCGTGAAAAATTGACGGCAAGGGTGAAAGAATATCTTGCCGACGCGCAGATGGACGAGGGGAGATTGCTCACCGAAGTCGCTGTATTTACCGACCGCACGAACATCGACGAAGAATTGACTCGTCTTAGATCCCATATCGAACAGTTCCGTTCGATTTGCGAAGAGGGAGTTGTGGGCAGAAAGTTGGATTTCCTCGTGCAGGAATTCAACCGTGAGGCGAACACCACCTGCTCCAAGAGTAACGACGTCACGATCACGCGCGCAGGGTTGGCATTGAAAAACGAAATTGAAAAGATTCGTGAACAGGTACAAAACCTCGAATAATTAGGAGATACGTATGAAGCACGTTTTAATGGCTGTTTCCGGTCCATCGGGGGTTGGGAAAGGCTCGATCGTAAAAACAATCATTTCCCGACGGGAGGATATTGTAGAATCGGTTTCCTGCACCACCCGTCCGCCGAGAGAGGGGGAGGTGAACGGAAGAGAGTATTTCTTCCTCTCGCACGAAGAATTCCAAAAGAGGATTGAAGAAAAGGACTTTTTAGAATACGACGAACATTTCGGCAATTATTACGGCACGCCGAAATCATTTGTTCTTGAGACTTTAAAGACGAAATCGGTAATCATGGAGATTGACGTAGTTGGTTCGCTCCAGGCAAAAGAAGTGTATCCCGATTGCGTTTTGGTCATGATTGTACCCCCCTCGCTGGAGGAATTAAAGCGCCGTTTGATCGGCAGAGGTACGGAAGATATGGAGAAGATTGAAAACCGTCTTGCCCGTATCGAATACGAACTGTCGCATAAAGACAAATACGATTACGTGATCGTCAACGACGATCTGGAAACCGCGATCAAAGAAGTAGAAAAGATTTTTGACCGCGAATAAAATTAAGAAAAAACACAAACAAGGAGTGAAAAGAAATATGATTAATGAACCTTCTGTAGACGAAATGATCAGAAAACTGGGTACGGAGGAAGACCCGATCAGCCGTTATGCGCTCTGCACGGTTGCCGCAAAGCGCGCACGTCAGATTATTGAAACGGAAAAGAACCTCGGTATGCACGATTCGATGGGCAAGGATAAAGAATTGCTGTCGGCTTGCAAGGATATTGCGGACGGCAAAGTCGTTATTGCAAAGGACTGAGAAGGGTTGCCTCGGTAGAAGCCGAGGCAATTTTAATCGGAGGGTAGAATGATTGCAGAAGTCATCGTCGACATCGCGGCGAGTGAAACGGACAGAATATACGATTATCTCTGCGACGAAAATACGATCGTTGGCAGCCGCGTTCGCGCGCCCTTTGGGGGGAAGATCGTGCCTGGGTTCGTGATGCGTACAAAAGAAACTTCCGATTATCCGGCGGAAAAATTAAAAAGAGTATTTCCCTGCTCTGACGAATTGCCCGCATTGACGAAAGAGTGTCTTTTCCTTGCGGAGAAGATTACCGCCCGTTACCGCGTGCCTAAAGCGCTGACTTTGCGGTTGTTTTTGCCCTCGGAAATGCGTACGGGCAAGGTACGGGAACTGACCCGCAACTATGCGGCGCTTGCCCTCCCCGTTGCCCAGATGAAGCTTGCCAAAACGGCAAAAAATCAGTTGGGTGCGGCGCAATACTTGGAAGAGAACGGAAAGACGGATTGCGCGTATCTAAACAGCATTTATCCGGGCGGCGTTTCCGCTCTGGAGAAAAAGGGATACGTTGTAATCACGAAAGAACAGATTTTACGCGATCCGTACAAGACGGTGACGGCGGAAAAAGTGGAAAGGGTTTTGACTCCCGATCAACAGCGCGCGGTGGATACCGTACACACGGACGAACGGACGGTACAGCTTCTTCACGGCGTTACGGGCAGCGGTAAGACGGAAGTGTATCTGACCTTGATTGCAGAATGTCTTTCCCGCGGCGAAAGCTCTATCTTCCTCGTTCCCGAAATTTCTTTAACACCGCAGATGCTCTCTCAGCTCCGCGCGAGGTTTGGAAAGAACGCGGCGATTTTGCACAGCGGACTGTCAGCAGGGGAGAGGTTTGACGAATGGTGGCGTTTGCGCACGGGCGAAGCAAAGATTGCAATCGGCGCGCGCAGTGCGATTTTTGCACCTTTGGAAAACTTGGGCGTGATCATCATCGACGAGGAGCACGATTCCAGTTATTCCAGCGAATCCGCCCCCCGCTATAACACATTCGACGTGGCGTATTTGCGTGCAAAAAAGAACGGTTGCAAACTAGTTTTAGGCAGCGCGACCCCGTCTGTAGACACGTATAAACGTGCGCAGGACGGAGAATTTTCCCTAATTCGCATGGACAAACGTATCAATAAACGTCCCTTGCCCGATATTCTGATTGCGGATATGCGCAGAGAGGTGCGCAGAGGGAATAATACTCCCTTTTCTTCCGCATTGAAAGAGGAACTGGATAGATGCCTTTTAGGCGGAAAACAAGCGATTTTGTTCTTGAACCGCCGCGGCTATTCCCAAACGGTGATTTGTAAGGAATGCGGCTACGTGGCGAAATGCGAATCTTGCGATGTTTCGCTCACCTATCACAGGGACGAAAATTGTTTAAAATGCCATTATTGCGGCACAAAATATAACATGCTCTCCGCTTGTCCTGAATGTGGCGGCAGAAAGCTGTCCTATTCGGGAACGGGTACGCAAAAGATCGCGGCAGAATTGCAAAAGGCATACCCCGAGGCGCGTATTTTGCGTATGGACAACGATACGACCAGCGGAAAAGAGGGACATTATAAGATATTAAAGACCTTTGCTGAGCATAAGGCGGATATCCTTGTCGGGACGCAAATGATCGCCAAAGGGCACGATTTTCCGTCGGTTACCTTGGTGGGGATTTTGGATGCGGATATGAGCTTGTATTTTTCCGATTACAGAAGCGGTGAACGCACTTTCCAGCTGATTACGCAGGTGGCAGGGCGAAGCGGAAGAGCGGAAGAACAGGGCAAGGTCGTTTTGCAGACGTTCGACCCTGAAAACGAGGTGTTGCGGTTTGCGACGGCGTACGATTACGAGGGATTTTACGAGAATGAGATTTCCCGCCGCGCCGCTATGATGTATCCCCCTTTCTCCAAGATCGTACGTGTTTTGGTGACGGGAGAGGAGGATAAAAAATGTATAGAGGCGTTGCGCGAAGTGTACGTGGAGCTGGAAAGACTGTACACGGAGAATACGGAGAAATTCCTCTTTTTCAACAAGATGCGCGCACCGATTAAACGCATACAAAACAAATTCAGGTATCAGGTATTGATGCACCTTGCAGACGTTTCGGTTTTACCCGAGATCTATGCAATTTGCGCGGCGGCAAGAAACCGCGACGCGCTCGTTAGCGTGGAAGAAAACCCCACGAATTTAACTTGACGAATAGGAAGAAAGGAGAAAGAACAATGGCAATTCGCGGCGTAGTACAGGTTGGCGATGATGTATTAAGACAAAAATGTTTCCCCGTAGAAACGTTTGACGAAAAATTATGGGCACTTTTGGAAGATATGCGTGATACCGTCAAAAAGGAGCAGGGCGCAGGGCTTGCTGCACCGCAGGTAGGGATTCTTCGCCGTGCTGTAGTGGTGGACGTAGAGGAGGGATATTTCGAATTTATCAATCCCGTCATCGTACAGCAAAAAGGGGAACAGACGGTCTGGGAAGGCTGT
>SVIT01000018.1 GCA_015069365.1 Clostridiales bacterium
GTTCTGTGCCTTTACGGGAGATAGATACGGCAAAGGGACGGGGGATTATATCAACTGTCCCATGACGAAAGAGGAATATTACGCCTTTGTGGATGCGCTATTGGGCGCGGAAAGGGCGAACTTGCACGAGTTTGAAAAAGGGGAGATTTTCGAGGGCTGTATGCCGATCGAGGTCATGGCTTCGCGCGGAAGAGATACCTTGCGTTTCGGTACGTTAAAGCCCGTGGGACTCTTCGACGAGGACGGAAGAAGACCGTACGCGGTGTTGCAGCTCCGAAAAGAAAACGAGGCGGGGACGACCTATAATTTGGTCGGGTTTCAAACGAATTTGAAATTCCCCGAACAAAAGAGGGTGTTTTCCATGATACCCGCCCTTAAAAATGCAGACTTTATGCGCTATGGCGTTATGCACAGAAATACGTATATTCAGTCCCCCGATGTTTTGAATGGCAATTTTTCGGTTAAGAATAATCAAAGGCTGTTTTTTGCGGGTCAGATCACGGGTGTGGAAGGATACGTGGAAAGCGCGGCGAGCGGTCTGCTCGCAGCCATCCATATCGCAGATGAAATATTAGAACGACCCACCCATGTCTTTGATGAGCGCACAATGTGCGGCGCGTTGGAAAAACATATATCCACCAAAACGAAAGATTTTCAGCCCATGAACGCCAACTTTGGGATACTTGCTCCCTTGACAATTCGTATCAAGGACAAAAAGGAAAGGTATTATACGTTGGCAGAGAGGGCACTTTCCGCGATTCGTGAAATGCAGGGTATTGAGGAGAAATAAGATGGAATTTAGAGGAACGACAATTTGCGCAGTGAAAAGAAACGGCGTAACGGCTATCGCCGGTGACGGTCAGGTCACGATGGGAGAATCGGTGATCTTCAAAAACACTGCGGTAAAAGTGCGCCGTATTTTCGGCGGAAAAGTGATTTTGGGTTTTGCAGGGTCTGTTACGGACGCGTTTGCTTTGACCGAACGTTTTGAGGGTATGCTCAATAAATTCGGCGGCAATTTAATGCGCTCGGCGGTGGAGCTTGCGGAGCTTTGGAGAAGTGACAAAGTAGGCAGAAAACTGGACGCGATGATGATCACAGCAGACGAAAGCACCTTATTGATTTTATCGGGTACGGGTGAGGTGATCGAGCCTGACGAGGGCGTTTGCGCAATCGGTAGCGGCGGCAATTATGCGTTGGCTGCGGCGCGCGCGCTCTATCAAGAGACCGATTACGACGCGGAGACGATCGCAAGAAAAGCATTGAAGATCGCATCTGAAATCTGCGTATTCACCAACGATAATATCCGTTGCGAAACGGTAGGGAAAAATGAAGTCAACGCGACCATGCCCCTCGTAAACGATACGGAAAGTACGAAAAAGCCCCGTGCAAAACGTGCGGCGAAAAAGGAGGACTAAACGATGGATTTGTCTCCTAAACAGATTGTAAACAGACTGGATAAATATATTATCGGGCAGGACGAAGCGAAAAAAGCGGTGGCGATTGCGCTTAGAAACCGTTACCGCCGCGCGCAGCTTCCTCAAGAAATCCGTGAGGAAATCACCCCGAAAAATATTATCATGAAAGGCCCGACGGGGGTAGGTAAAACGGAGATTGCAAGACGGCTTGCAAAGCTCGTGAAAGCGCCCTTTGTCAAGGTAGAAGCGACGAAATATACCGAAGTCGGTTACGTGGGAAAGGACGTTGAAGGCATGATCCGCGATCTTGCGGAGTGCGCGTACCGCCTCGTAAAAGCGGAAAAGGAAGAAGAGGTCAAGGCAAAAGCGACGCTTGCAGCGGAAAGACGTATCGTGCGTGCTTTGGCAGAGGCGAAGAAAGAGGAAAAAGGGGACACCGCGAAAGAGGTGTTCGAGGCGAATTTGTTAGACGGGCTGCGTAAAGGTCAGTACGATAATTTCACGATCGAGATGGAAGTAATCGACGTGCCTCAGCAGATGGAACTCGTTCCAGGCGGTGCGGCGATCTCTATCGGCAGTATCTTCGGGGATATGTTCCAACAGAAGAAGAAAAAACGCCGCTTCCCAGTGAAAGAGGCGTTCCAGATTGCGCTTGCGGAAGAATCGGATAAACTTGTGGACGAGGACGCGATTAAATCGGAAGCGCTCTACCGCGCGGAAAACGACGGTATCGTGTTTATTGATGAAATCGACAAAATTGCAGGGAAAGGCAATCGCGGCGGCGCGGACGTTTCCCGCGAAGGGGTGCAAAGGGATATTCTCCCCATCGTCGAGGGTTGCACGGTCGTTACCAAATACGGCCCTATCAAAACGGACTTTATTCTGTTTATCGCAGCGGGCGCGTTCCACGTTGCGGCTGTGGAAGATTTGATCCCCGAATTGCAGGGGCGCTTCCCCGTATCGGTGGAATTGCAAAGCCTTACCAAAGAGGATTTTGTGCGTATTTTGACGGAGACGGAAAATTCACTCACTTTCCAGTATGGAAAGCTCCTTTCGGTGGATAATATTGATTTACAGTTCGACGAGGGAGCAATCGAGCGTATCGCTGAGGTATCGGTAGAGCTCAATCTCACGTCTGAAGATATCGGCGCGCGCAGATTGCATACGGTCATGGAATATCTCTTGGAGGATATTTCTTTCAATGCAGGTGGGGATTATCCCATGTTCACGTTGCATATTGACAGAAAATACGTGGACGAACATTTGCAAAAATTGACTGGCGATAGAAATCTTAAAAAATACGTTCTTTAATAGGTAGGAAAAAAATATGATCAATATTCCCAAAGGCACAAAAGACGTTTTGCCTGCAGATTCTTATAAATGGCAGTACGTGGAAGGCATGGCGAGAGAGGTTTCCCGTCTTTTCAACGTCAAAGAAATCCGCACGCCCGTTTTTGAACATACCGAACTGTTCCAACGCGGTGTTGGCGATACGACGGATATCGTTACCAAGGAAATGTATACCTTTAAGGACAAAGGCGACCGTTCGATCACCTTAAAGCCCGAAGGTACGGCAGGCGCGGCGCGTTCGTTCATCGAAAACGGTATGTATAGCGGCGTTTTGCCTACGAAAATGTATTACATTATCCCTGCGTTCCGTTACGAACGTCCCCAGGCAGGACGCTTGCGTGAGTTCCATCAATTCGGCGTGGAAGTGTACGGCGCGGCGAGCGCACAGACGGATGCGGAAGTGATTTTTATCGCAGATACGCTTTTGAAGAAACTCGGTCTGCAAATCAAGCTGTACATCAACTCTATCGGCTGTCCTACCTGCCGCGCGGCGTATAATCAGGCGTTGAAAGACTTTTTCGCGCCGAACCTTGAAATGCTTTGCGCGGACTGTAAAAACCGTTATGAGAAAAATCCTCTGCGTCTTTTGGATTGCAAGGAAGAGGGGTGCAAGGCGATCAATGTTAACGCGCCTAAGATCCTTGATTATCTCTGCGAAGAATGTCACGCACATTTTGAAGAGGTGAAGAGCTGTCTTTCTTCCGCTGGTGTGGAATATGAGATTGACCCTCGCATTGTACGCGGTTTGGATTATTACACGCGTACCGTGTTCGAGTTTGTTTCCACGTCCATCGGCGCGCAGGGCACTGTTTGCGGCGGCGGCAGATACGACAAACTCATTGAACAGCTTGGCGGTAAGCCCACTCCTGCCGTTGGTTTTGCGGCTGGGATTGAAAGATTGCTGATGGTGATGGAGCAGACGGGTGTGGTAATCCCCGAGCCTGAAAGGCCCACCGTATATATCGCAGGCATGGACGCGGAGTGCCGTAAAAAGGCGTTTGCGTTGGCGTCGGAACTTCGCAAAAATGGATTAATCGCGGAGATTGATCACATGGACCGTTCGGTGAAGGCGCAGTTCAAGTACGCGGATAAGATCGGCGCAAGATATGTTGCGGTGATCGGCGGAAACGAGCTTATCGAGGGAAAGGCGAACGTGAAATGCATGGAAACTGGCGAAAGTGAAAGCGTTGCCTTTGATCAAATGACAGAATATTTTAAGAAAAAATAATCATAATAAAAATAAATGAAATAAAGGAAGGGAAAATATGGTTAAATATGTAAATGGAAAAGAATTAGAGGAATTGATTGCGAGTTCTTCCGTGCCCGTGATCTGTGATTTTTGGGCGAGCTGGTGCGGACCTTGCAGAATGCTTGCGCCCGTGTTTGAGGATGTTTCCGACAAATACGAAGGAAAAGCGGTATTTGTTAAGATTGACGTGGACGAAGAGGAGAGTGAAAGCGCGGCAATTAAGTACGGTATCACCTCTATCCCCAACGTAATCGCGTTTAAAAACGGTGCGCCCGTAGATAACAGTTTGGGGTTTGTTCCCCAAGCGGCGTTAGAGGCTTTTGTGGAAAGAAATTTATAAGTTTAGCGAGAAAAAACCTGCGAAAAAAACCGCAGGTTTTTTATATTAAAAAAGAAAAACGCGTACACCATGTACGCGTTTAATCTATTTAGGAGGTAGTGTGGATTACTAATTAATAGTTTTCTGCTCTTACCTGGAAATAAGCCTGAGGATGTGCGCAGATAGGGCATACGTCGGGAGCTTTCTTGCCAACAACGATATGACCGCAGTTGGAGCACTGCCATACAGCGTCGCCATCCTTGGAGAATACAAGGTTGCCCTTAACGTTAGCGAGCAATTTTCTGTATCTTTCTTCGTGTTCTTTTTCGATCGCTGCAACGCCGTCGAAAAGTTTTGCGATATCTTCAAACCCTTCTTCACGAGCAACTTTCGCAAATTCGTAATACATATCCGTCCATTCGTAGTTTTCGCCTTCAGCAGCAGCCAAAAGGTTTTCTGCGGTGGAGGAGATTTCGCCGCCGTTCAACAGCTTGAACCAGATTTTAGCGTGTTCCTGTTCGTTCTTTGCGGTTTCTTCGAAAATAGCCGCGATTTGTACAAACCCTTCTTTCTTTGCCTTGCTAGCAAAATAGGTGTACTTGTTTCTTGCCTGGGATTCGCCTGCGAATGCCGTCTGCAAGTTCGCTTCCGTCTTCGTACCCTTCAAGGAGGGTTTTACTTCTTCAAACTGACCGCTCTGCTTGCATACGGGGCAAACTGCGGGAGCTTCGTTTTCTGCTACATAGTGACATACTTTACATTCAAATTTTTTCATTTTTTGCACCTCTTTGTAATTAACTTATTAGGACTAAGTTTTATTAACTGTAAATAGTATAATATAATTGAAAGGATTTGTCAATAGTTTTTTTAAAAAAAGTTGAAAAAATTTTTAAGGAATATAATAGGGAATATTTTTACCTAATTTTAACAAAAGTATCGCTAAAATTTGACACAAGCGCGTATAATTGTAAAGTAGGAAATAATATTCTAAACAAAAGGCGAGCAACGATTGACAAAATGCAAAAAAGTTGGTACAATTCTTTTGTTTGGATATACTATATAATGTATAACGAGCGGAAAGAAACATGAAAAAATTAAATGAACGGCAAAAAAAATGGATAGAGAGGACGGTATCGAACAACAGAAGTTACAAGCTGTATCTATATAACCGTTTCTTTTTGTTTTTGGTACTGGTTTTGGCGCAGATTGTCGGGTACGTATGGTTGGCGTATCTGTTTGCGTACAATTCCCGCATCGGGTTGGCTGTGCAGTTGGCGGTGGGGATTCTGGAGATCATCGTTTTGTTTTATCTGATCAATAAGAATGACAGACCCTCGGTGAAGCTCAACTGGATATTGCTCATTTTGCTTGTGCCCATTGTCGGTGTTCCAATGTATCTTTTGTACGGAGAGGGCAGGCCGACCCGTTTGATGAATCGTAAAATTTTACGCGCGAAAGAGGAAAATAACGCCCGTTGGGAAGAAATCTACGGTCAGACGGAGATTCCCGAAGCGCAGACCCGTGAAGAGGCGATCGGGAGATATCTGGCACAGTCTGCCGAGTATCCTTTGTATCGCGATGGGGAGATTGTCTATTACAAGAGCGGCGAAGAGATGTTCCCCGCCATGAAAGAGGCATTGAAAAGCGCAGAAAAATATATTCTTATCGAATATTTCATTATTGCCCACGGAAAAATGTGGCAGGAAATGCTGTCTATTCTTCTTGAAAAAGCGGCGCAAGGGGTGCAGGTACGTATTATATACGACGATTTTGGGTGTATGATGACTCTGCCTCCGAATTATGAAAAGTATCTGGAAAGCTTGCATGAGAATATCCGTTGTATGACCTTTAACGACGTCGTGCCGATTTTTGCCGTGCGCATGAACAACCGCGATCATAGAAAGATATTGGTGGTGGACGGTAAAACGGCGTTTACGGGCGGAATCAACCTCGCGGATGAATATATCGGGGAGATTCGCCGTTTTGGGTACTGGAAGGATTCGGGCGTAAAAATTACTGGGAATGCGGTGCGCTCGTTTGTAAAAATGTTCTTCTATATCTGGAACGCCTTTTATAAAACGAAAGAGGATATCGGCGAATATTTGCCTGTCGAGACGGAAAACGACGGGGGCAGGTATGCGTTGAATGATAAAAAAATCTGTATTCAGCCGTATGATGATTCGCCGTTTGATCGGGTGAGCGTCGGGGAGACGGTATATCTGGATATCATCAACCGCGCGAGCAGGTACGTGTATATTTTTACGCCGTATTTGGTGTTGGACGATTCTTTACGCAGTGCGCTGTGTCTGGCGGCGCTTCGAGGGGTGGACGTGCGGATCGTGACTCCTGCTATACCTGACAAAAAGACGATTTTCCGTCTTACCCGCGCGAATTATGGGATATTATTAAAGGCAGGCGTGAAAATTTACGAATATACGCCAGGTTTTATCCACGCGAAGAGCATGGTCAGCGATGATGAGTGCGCCGTGGTCGGTACAATCAATTTTGATTATCGCAGCTTGTATCTGCATTTTGAAAACGCGGTGTATTTTTCAGGGTGCGAGGCGGTTATGGCGGTGAAAAAGGATTGTGAGGAAACCTTTGCGGTGTCGAAAAAATGTACCCCCGAAAATACGAAAAGAAATTTATTCGGTCGGTTAATAGATTCCCTTTTACGGGTCTTTGAAACTTTATTTTAGAGGTGAAACATGAGCGCACAAAAGAAAGAAGACGAGAAGAAAATTTTAGCGGAAATGGATAAGGCAATGTCGGAAAAATCTAAGACGGAAGAGGTTGCTCCGTCAGACGCAGCACCTCAAAAGAAAGGGGTTTTTGCTGACAAAACGCCCAAAGTGTTGCATTGTCGGCGGTGCAGAACGGAGATGAAAGACGGCGTGTGTCCCGCCTGCGGATTCCGTATGTACGTACCCATGGACGAGAATAAGCAGAAAAATATTCGGTTTATTTTAGGCGGAATTTGTCTGGTTGCGTTTGTGGTTTTGCTATTGCTTATGAAATGATAAAAAGAAATCGGCGGGTGAGAACCCGCCGATTATTTTATGAAATTTACAAAACGAGCCATAATCCGCCGAGCGCCGCCAGCAGCGTGGGGACGGAGATAATTACGCCGTATTTTACGAAGCTTACAAAACTGTATTTGACGTTTTGTTTGTTGATAAGGTCGGTGAACATGATCCCAGCCAACGCTCCGATGGGGGTCAAAAACGCGCCGACGTTAGAGCCGATGACCGTGCTGTAAATCGCTTGATCGCTCAATAAGGGCAGGGGCATGTTCGGGATTGTGCTGAACAGCACGCTCATGGGGATATTGTTGATCAAATTGCAGGTAAGGAAAGAGGCGATACCATAGCGGAACGCGACCTGTTCCGTGCCAAGGAATTTTCTCAAGACGTCCGTAACCGCTTGTTTATCCAGAGCGAGTACGATCACGAACATGGAAAGGACGAAAGGTACAAGATCCCAAGGCAGGCGTTTTGCGGTAGCTGTCAGGATTTTCGGCGGTGTTTTTTTCACCGCGGCGATCACGCAAGCGCAAACGATTAAAGATACGGCGCAGGCAAGGCAGATCAGCCACATTTCCAGATTTATATACGAGGATATCACGAGCAGGACAAGGCATACGCCAAGATGTGCGATACCGATCGCAAGCGAAGCTTTGTCACCGATTTTTTCTTCCGTAATTTCAGCGTTTAGAGGTTGGAGCAATTTTTTGCGGAAGAGCAGGAAAATCGCGAGGATTTCCGTCAGCCCAGCTAGCAAAGTCGGAAGAAACATAACCTTAAGATAGGGGATAAACCCGATGTTTGCCGACGTTGCCAAATATACGTTGGTGGGGTTGCCGATTACGAGCATCATACTCCACGTATTCGCAGCGGCGAATTCTGCAACGAGATAGGGAATGGGATTTATTTTCGTATTTTTCGCAAAATAACAAATGAAAGGTGTGAACGTTAAAATAACGATATCGTTAGACGTAAAGACGGTGAGTACCGATATGAGCGCATACAAGGCGAAAAAGAGGGTCAGCTGGTTAGTCTTTGCTTTTTTGGTTGCAAAAGTAGCGAGGTATTTGAAGAAACCCAACTCGTCCAAAAAGACGGAGAGAAAGGTCATAGAAATGAACAGAACGAGGATTTTTAAAGGGTTAATCCCCGAATCTGCCGTCAGTCCGTCAAAGACTTCTTTCAAGGAAATGCCTTGGAAAAGTATAATCAGTACGCCCCCGATAAGTCCTACCAGCCAGTAGGTGTTTATTTCCTTTTTAAACAGTTTTAATTTCGGGAAGAATAATACGGAAAGGATTAAGCAAACGCAGGTTATTACGGAAATAATGATCGTTGGTATCAAAACGTCGCCTCGCTCTTTAAAATTTTCATCAACGGTTATATATTATATCACTGCGTGATATAAAAGGCAACGAAAAAAACCATGAAATTTTCGTGAAAGGGGGAAAAATTTCTTTCAAACGTTTGACATTATTATTGAGAAAGCATAAAATAATAACGTTGAAAGATATATACTATATATAAAGAGGTGATTGATAGGCATGTTAGTCAGGCGAAAAAAAGAAAAAACGGGTATGGTTTCCACTCTGTTAAAGAGTGTGCGAGAGTATAAAAAACCCTCGATGATCACGCCTATATTTATGGCGATAGAGGCGTTTTGCGAGTGTTTGATTCCGTTTTTTGCAGGGCTTTTGATTACGTCGATCCAGGAAAAGGGGATTTCTTCTACGGATACGATGAATTTAATCTACAAATACGGCGGGATCTTGTTGGTTTTGGCGCTCTTCTCCTTGATGAGCGGCGGTCTGGCGGGAAAATTCGCCGCGACGGCGAGCTGCGGTTTTGCAAAGAACCTGCGTCACGATCTTTTTTATCGGGTACAGAAATTTTCGTTCGGGAACGTGGATAAATTCTCCTCGTCTTCCCTGGTTACCCGTTTGACGACGGACGTAACCAACGTGCAGCAATCTTATCAGATGTGTTTGCGTATCGTTATCCGCGTGCCGCTGCAGTTCTTGTTTGCAATTATTATGAGCTTTGTCACGAACCCCAAACTCGCGTGGATTTTCTTGGCGGTCGTGCCCTTCTTGGCGTTATTGCTCATTTCCATTATGCGGTACGTTATGCCGTTCTTCCGCCGTATTTTCAAAAAATACGACGCGTTGAACAATTCCGTGCAGGAAAACGTGGGCGGTATCCGTGTTGTAAAGGCGTTTGTCCGTGAAGAATACGAAACGGAAAAATTCAAAAAAGCGGCGGGAGAGGTTCGCAACGATTTTACGAAAGCAGAGAAAATTCTGGCGCTCAACAACCCGATTATGACCTTCTTTATCAACTTTGCGTGTGTAGTCATTTCCGTCTTCGCGGCGTATGCGATCGTGGATGGGAATTTTTGGGCGGCGCATAAGGGCTTTGGCGTAGGGCAGCTGTCCACGCTGATCTCCTACGGTATACAAATGTTGTCCTGTCTTATGATGTTCTCGATGATCTTCGTCATGCTGTCCATGTCCTTAGAATCGGCAAGACGTATCACGGAAGTATTGAACGAGAGTTCGGATATCGTCAGTCCCGAAAACGGCGTGACGGAAGTAAAAGACGGATCTGTCCGTTTTGAAAACGTGAATTTCAAGTATGCAAAAACGGCGAATAAATTCGCTCTTTTCGATATTGATTTGGATATCAAATCGGGGGAAACGGTCGGGATTTTGGGCTCGACCGGTTCTTCCAAAACGACGCTGATTCAGCTCATTCCCCGTCTATACGATACGACGGAAGGGGCGGTTTACGTCGGCGGAATCAACGTAAAAGATTACGATCTGGACGTATTAAGACGTGAAGTTTCCGTCGTTCTGCAAAAGAACGTTCTTTTCTCGGGCACGATCAAGGAGAATTTGCGCTGGGGTGACGAAAACGCTACGGACGAGGATATCGTGCGCGTGTGTAAGTTGGCGCAGGCAGATGATTTTATCCGCAATTTCCCCGACGGTTACGATACCTATATTGAGGCGGGCGGTACCAACGTTTCGGGCGGACAAAAGCAACGTCTTTGTATTGCGCGTGCGTTGTTGAGAAAACCCAAGGTCTTGATTTTGGACGACTCGACCTCGGCGGTCGATACTAAGACAGACGCTTTGATTCGTCATGCATTCAAAGAAGAAATCCCCGATACGACGAAGATTATTATCGCGCAACGCGTATCTTCCGTAGAACATGCGGATAAGATTTTGATTTTAGACGGTGGCAAGATTGTCGCTTGCGGAAATCATGCGGAATTGCTGGAAAACAGTGAAATTTACCGTGAGATTTACGAGGCGCAGACCAAGAGCAAATCCTCTGAAACGGAAGAAGGAGGTGACGCATAATGGCTGAAGTAAAAACAACGAAAACACCTGCTATGCCCAAAGGACCGATGAGAGGCAGGGGAATGCCCGTACCCAAAGGCGCGATCAAAAAGGGCACGTTTGGCAGACTCTTAAAAACGGTATTCAAATACTATAAATGGCGCGTGATTTTTGCCCTGATCTGTTTGGCGTTTACGTCGATCGGCAGTTTGGTTTCGACGGTGTATATGGAACAGCTCGTCAAGAGAGTTATTATTCCTGCAACGACGAAAGATACGATTACGGGGATTGCGCCTGGTCTGACGCCTGATCTGCGTCAAATTTTGGTTGGGCTTGTCATTATGATGGTGGTCGTATATACGTTGGTAGTACTGACCTCTTTCCTATATACGAGAATCATGGCGACAGTCACGCAGGGAACGCTGTACCATTTGCGTACGGACATGTTTGAGAAAATGCAGACGTTGCCGATTAAGTATTTCGATACGCACGCGCACGGCGATATCATGAGTAATTACACCAACGATACGGACGCGACAAGACAGCTGATCGGGCAGAGTATTCCTACTCTTTTGAGTAGTTCGTTGACCTTGATTGCCTCTGTCGTTTTGATGCTGACGTACAGTTTTTGGCTGTTTGCCGTTGTGTTATTGAGCACCGTTGCCATGAGTATCGTCATGAAAAAGATCGGTGGGAACAGTGCGAAATATATGGTTTCGCAACAGACCTCTTTGGCGAGAGAGGAAGGCTTTATCGAAGAGATGATGAAGGGTCAGAAAGTCGTTAAAGTGTTTACGCACGAAGAGCAGGCAAAAGAGGATTTTGATAAAGTCAACGAGCAGTTGTTTAAAGACAGCGAACGGGCGCACATCTTCGGGAATATTTTAGGACCTATCCTTGGGAATATCGGCAATTTGACCTACGTTATGATTGCGCTTGTCGGCGGCTTGCTGTACGTGACGGGTACGCCGAACTTTGGTTTCCAAGCGCTGTTCACGGGGGATAAAGTCTTCGGGATCAACGTAATCGTTGCCTTTTTGGGGACTTCGCGCAGTTTCGCGCAGACGGTCAACCAAATGTCTCACCAGATATCCATGGTGGCGATGGGGCTTGCGGGGGCGAGCCGTGTATTCACGCTCATGGACGAAAAGCCCGAGACGGACGAGGGGTACGTTACTTTGGTCCGTGCAAAGAAAGACGAAAATGGGAATTTGGTCGAAACGGAAGAAAGAACGGGGCTTTGGGCTTGGAAGCATTATCATAAAGCAGACGATACCACGACGTATACCGAGCTGAAAGGGGATATCGTCATGGATATGGTCGATTTCTGTTACGTGCCCGAAAAGCAGGTTTTGACGGATGTTTCCCTCTATGCGAAACCTGGTCAGAAGATCGCTTTTGTCGGCGCAACGGGCGCAGGAAAAACCACGATCACCAATCTTATAAACCGTTTCTACGATATCGCAGACGGGAAGATCCGCTATGATGGGATCAATATCAATAAGATCAAAAAGAGTGATTTAAGACGTTCGTTGGGGATTGTTTTGCAAGAGACCAACCTGTTCACGGGTACGGTTATGGATAATATCCGTTACGGGCGTTTGGACGCGACGGACGAAGAATGTATCGAGGCAGCAAAACTCGCGAACGCAGACGATTTCATCTGCCGTTTGCCGCAGGGGTATGATACCATGCTGACAAACAATGGTGCAAACCTTTCTCAAGGTCAAAGACAGTTGTTGGCGATCGCGCGCGCAGAGGTTGCGGATACTCCCGTTATGATCTTGGATGAGGCGACTTCGTCTATTGATACCCGCACGGAAGCTTTGGTGCAGGACGGCATGGATAAACTGATGCAGGGCAGAACGGTGTTTGTCATCGCGCACAGATTGTCCACGGTTCGCAATTCGCAGGCGATTATGGTGCTTGATCACGGCAGAATTATCGAACGCGGTACGCACGATCAGTTGATTGAACAAAAAGGCACGTATTATCAGTTATATACGGGCGCATTTGAGTTAGAATAATAAAACAATCGAACCGCCGCTGAGAGGAAAACTTTCAGCGGCGGTTATTAAAAAAGCGAGGTATAAGATGAAGAAAGTATTGATTTTATCTGGCAGCCCCAGAAAGGGTGGTAACTCAGATATTTTATGTGACAGATTTGCGCAAGGCGCGATTGACAGCGGAAACGAAGTAGAAAAAATCCGTGTTGCGGAAAAGAAGATTGCGCCGTGCAGCGGCTGTTACTTTTGTAAGAACAGTGGGGGCAGGTGTGCGTTGAATGACGATATGGGCGAGATTTTACAAAAGATAATTGATTGTGACGTACTTGTTTTATCCAGCCCCGTTTATTTTTATTCGATCTGCGCACAATTAAAGGCGGTGATTGACCGAACGGTCGCGAGGTGGACGGAAATTGGGAACAAAGATTTGTATTACATAATGACCGCAGCGGAAGAGGACGAGGACACAATGGACGGAACGTTGGCTTGTTTCCATGGATTTGCGATGTGCATAGACGGGTACGAGGAAAAGGGCACGTTATACGGTAAAGGTGTTTATGAAAAGGACGACGTACTCAATCGACCAGAGCTTCTCCAGATCGCATACGAAATGGGCAACAGCGTAAGATAACCTTGCCAAGGCCCAAGGGTCAAGGGACATGGTCCCTTGCGGTGTGCAGAGGCGGAGCCTTTGCGCCTCGACGGCAGTCGCCGCCGCGAGGCGGAATATAGCCCTTTTAAAAGCAACCGCAGGTTGCGTTATAATTATGCACCGCAAAGCGGTGCACAATCGCCATGGCGATAGTTACGCAAACTCTGTTTGCTTTTTATAAGTTTTATTGCGAGGGGCTCTCCGCCCCTCAACCTCCCCGACAAGGAACAATGTCCCTTGACCCTTTGTCGGGATATACTTGTGTGTAAAAGATAACCGCCTCGGAACACAGTTCCGAGGCGGTTACCTATATGATAAGGGGGAAAATGATGAGCTGTTTTATGTAATCGATTACCCACAACCGATTTACAAGTATATTTTAGCATTCTAATCCTTAAAAGTAAAGAAAAAAATGAAAAAATTTTTTACTTCTTCAAAAGCAATATATAGGGACAAAAAATGTTAAAAATTCACATTTTCACAAAAATCTGTGGAAAAACATGTTAATTTGTCTTCGAGTGACCGTATACGTTTCGTTTACATGATTCTACAAAGGAAACAGCAGAAAATGACTGCGGTAAGATAGGATACTACCGAAATAATAAGAGCGGCCGTGAGCCGTTTTCTTTTTAAATTTGCAAAATATACTGCGCCGATATAGAAAATGGTATCGGACGCTCCGTAAGCCACGCAGGCACAACGCGCGGCATAACTGTCCACACCGTACCGTTCCAAAATCTGCGTCAGCACTGCGATAGAGCCGCTGCCCGATAAAGGTTTAATCAAGACAAGCGAAGAAATTTCCTGCGGTACGCCCGTGAACGTAAAAACGGGTGCGATCCAAGCAGTGAGCCGAGCTTCTAAACCGCTGACTTCCAACAACTTAAATAGCATCGTGACTGCCGCAAGATAGGGGAATATGGATACGATCAACGGAATTGCACCTTTTACCCCCTCGGTAAAGCTGTCGTAGATTTTTACCTTTTTAATCGCCGCATAGATAAAAGAAAGGACGAAAATAATTGGAATTAACAGCGCGAGAATGATGTTCATCAAATACCTGCCCCCTTTGTTTTTTGCTTAATGCGCAAAATTCCCGTTGATTTTCCTATGTTTTTTTCCGTTTTTGGGTGGATAAAGAGTTTTGTCAAAATCACCCCCAAAAGGGTGGAGAAGACAGTGGCGAGCAGGGTCGGTATCACAATATCCGTAGGGTTTGCACTATTCATTGCTACGCGAACAGCGATGATCGAGGTGGGGATTAGTTGCAGTGAAGTGGCGTTGAGCACAAACAGCATCGCCGACGAATATTCCGCGTTTTCCGTTCTGTCGAGGAGGTTGGCGGCTTTGATTCCATAAGGGGTGGCTACACCCGATATTCCCAAAAGATTGACGGAGAGATTCATGCTGATTGCGCGAAGAGCCTCTTCATCGTCCGTCTTAAATAACCCTTTTGCAAGCGGTTTAACGAGTTTGGAAACTTTCGTCGCAACGCCGCTGTCCTCCCAAACGCGCATAAGCCCCATCCAAACCGAATAGGTCGCGATAAGAGAGACGCAGACGGTCGCGCCTTTGCCTGCTCCGTCCAAGAGGGCGGGCAACAGGGCTTCGGGGGCGGTGATCAATAAAAATACCGCGGCTGATAAAAATAAGATGGTGAAGAGAATATTCATAGCATAATCTATGCGTTTTTTTTGCTAAAAATACCGCAAAACGGACAAGTGCGCGCAAGTACGGAAGAAAAAAGGAGAAAAAGGCGGGCGTTTCTTTATGCGTGCGCATAGAAACGGGCGCAAAACGTTTTACTTTTTTGTAAAAAAAGTATATAATGGAAAAGATAAAGAAGATCTTTCGCAAACGGACGTTTTTGCGGAAAGGAAGGAGTGATTTTATGGCAAAGAAACCTTATTATATCACGACGGCGATTGCCTATACTTCGGGGAAACCTCATATCGGGAACACGTATGAGGCGATTTTGGCGGACGCGATCGCACGTTTTAAGAGAAAGGAAGGTTACGACGTATTTTTCCAAACGGGTACGGACGAGCACGGACAGAAAATTCAGGAAAAAGCGGAAGCGGCTGGTGTAACGCCGCAGGCGTACGTAGATAAGATTGCAGGGGATATTAAAGATATCTGGGATCTTGTCGGGACTTCGTACGATAGATTCATCCGCACCACGGACGCAGATCACGTGAAACAGGTCGCGAAAATGTTCAAGAAATTTTACGACCAAGGGGATATTTATAAAGGATATTACGAGGGGATGTATTGCACCCCTTGCGAATCGTTCTGGACGGAAAGTCAGCTTGTCGAGGGGAAATGCCCCGATTGCGGCAGAGACGTAAAGCCCGCGAAAGAAGAAGCATATTTCTTTAAAATGGGCAAGTATGCGGACAGATTGATCGAACATATCAATACCCATCCCGAATTCATTCAGCCCGTTTCCAGAAAGAATGAGATGATGAACAACTTCCTTTTGAAAGGGCTGCAGGATCTTTGTGTTTCCCGTACGTCGTTTACGTGGGGTGTACCTGTGGAATTCGATCCCAAACACGTCACCTACGTTTGGATGGACGCGTTGAGCAACTATATCACGGGGATCGGCTATGACGCAGACGGAAACCATACCGACCAGTATAAAAAATACTGGCCTGCGGATTTGCACTTGATCGGGAAAGATATTTTGCGTTTCCATACCATTTACTGGCCCATCTTCTTAATGGCGTTGGGTGAACCGTTGCCCAAGCAGGTTTTTGGACACCCTTGGTTGTTGCAAGGTGACGGTAAAATGAGTAAATCTAAGGGCAACGTAATCTATGCAGACGATCTTGCGAGATTGTTCGGCGTGGATGCAGTGCGTTATTTTGTACTCCACGAAATGCCGTTTGACAACGACGGACAAATCACTTGGGAGCTGGTGGCAGAGCGTTTCAATACCGATCTTGCCAACGTCCTTGGCAACCTCGTCAGCCGTACGATCGCCATGATTGATAAATATTTCGGCGGTACGGTTGTAAAATCGGCGGTGGAAAACGAGGAAGATCCCGATGCGGAATTCAAACAGACAGTGACTTCGGTTGTGGCAAAAGTGCGTGCGAAAGCGGACGAATTGCGTATTGCAGACGCAATTTCAGAGGTGTTTACACTCTTCCGTCGTGCAAATAAGTATATCGACGAAACAATGCCTTGGGCACTTGCAAAAGACGAGAACAAGAAAGCTCGTCTCAACGACGTGCTGTATAATTTGGCAGAGGCGATCCAGATCGGTGCGAGCTTGCTCGATAGCTTTATGCCCGAGACCAGCGCGAAGATCTTTGCCGCATACGGTGGTGAAACGAGAGAGTTGGATGATTGCGCGTCCTTTGGGCTTCGCGACAGCGTAACGGTCACGGCAATCCCGCCTTTGTTTGCGCGTATTGATTTTAAGACGCTTGCGCCCGAGATTGAAAAAATCCGCGCGGAACAAGCGGCGGCGTACGCTGCGGAAATGGCGAAAGCTGCACCCGAAAAGCAAGCGGAAAAACAGACTGAAAACACGGTGAACGCGGACACGCCCCCCACGGAAGAAGAAAAAACACCTGAAATTTCCTTTGACGATTTCTTAAAAGTGGAGCTTCGCGTGGGCGAAATTATCGCGTGCGAGCCCGTACCTAAATCCTCGAAGCTATTGAAAGAAACGGTGAAATTCGGGGAAGAAACGCGCACGATCGTATCGGGTATTGCAAAACATTTCAAGCCCGAAGAAATGGTCGGCAAGAAAGTGGTGTTCGTTACCAACCTTGCGCCGAGAAAGGTGTGCGGCGTGGTATCGGAAGGCATGATTATGGCGGCTGAGGACGAGAACGGCAACCTCGCGTTGATCGTACCTGAAACGGACGTTGCAAGCGGCACGCGTTTGGGGTAAGCGGCAATGTTCATTGACGTACACTGTCATTTGACGGGCGAAGAATTTTTATCGGTCGGCGGTGTGGAAGAGGTTTTACGCCGCGCCCGTGAAAACGGAGTGGACAGAGTGATCTGTTCGGGGTTTGATTTAGATTCTTCAAAGCTCGCAAAAGCTTTGTCGGAAAAACACGAGGACGTATATTTTTGCGCGGGATTTCATCCCAGTGAATTGAAAAAATATCGCGAAGGGGATTTGGACGAGATTCGTTTCCTTTGCGAACACGAAAAGTGCGTAGCGTTGGGCGAGATCGGGCTGGATTATCACTTTGACGACAATCCCCCACGCGAGGTGCAGCGAGAGCTGTTTATACGGCAGTTACAGCTTGCGGACGAGTTGGGCTTGCCCGTTGTTTTACACAGCCGCGACGCGGCGCAGGAAACGCTGCAGATTTTAAAGGAGTACAATGGGTTGTTAAAGCATAGCGGTTTAATGCACTGCTATTCGTATTCACCTGAAATGATGACGGATTTTTCCGCGTTGGGGCTTTTCTTTTCCTTTGGCGGTCCATCGACTTTCAAGAACGCAAATAAGGTGAAAGAATGTGTTCAACGCATACCTGCCCGCTTGCTTTTATCGGAAACGGACTGTCCGTACTTAACGCCTGTACCTTATCGCGGTGTGTTTCCTAACGAACCAAAAAATGTAAAGTACGTCGTAGAAAATATGGCGGTACTTCGTAACGAAAATGTGGAGGAGCTGAAAAAACAGATTATTGAAAATGCAAAAAAACTGTTTTTCAAGCTGAAATAATCTTATGGAAGAAAATAAGAACGTAACCATAGCGGCAAACCCGACGCAGGGGGATAAGAACGGAGGAGGAAGAAAACGCCGCCGCAAGCACAAGAGCGGTGGGCAGAACCAGTCCGCTCAGCAAAATCCTCAAGCGCAGCAGGGACAAAAGCAACCCCAGCAACAAGGGCAGAAGCAGTCTTCGCAGGGGCAAAAGCAGCAAAACGGTCAAAAACAACAAAAGGGCGGGCAGAACGGTCAAAATCAAAGCCAAAAGTCCCAACCTCAGCAACCGCAAAACCAGAACCAAAACCAGGGCGGTAAGAAGAAAAACAAGCAGAGCAAGGGGCAAAATCAACAGCCTCAGAAAAATCCAAACAATCAAAACAACCCAAGCCAGGGCAAGGGCGGTAACAAGAATGAGAACCGCAAGGACACCTACCTTTATACGTTGGATGGCAATTTGTACGTCAATCTGACCAACAAATGCTCGAACGGTTGCGATTTCTGTGTGCGGAACGAACGCTCTAGCTACTATGGAAACTATCTTTGGCTGCGCAATGGGGATCCGACGGTGGACCAAGTGGTTTCTGCGGCGAAAGGTTTTGGCGATCTGACCCGTTTTAAGGAAGTCGTTTTCTGCGGTTTCGGCGAGCCGACGTATAAGGTCGCGGAGATGACGGCGCTTTGTGATTATTTCCATGAAAAAGGGCTTAAGACCAGACTCAACACCAACGGTCAGGGAAATCTTATCAACAAGCGGGATATCGTTCCCGATTTAAAAGGGAAGATTGATTTTGTCAACATTTCTCTCAATGCGTCTTGCGTGGAGAAATACCAACCGATCTGCCGTTCGCAGTTCGGCGAGGCGGGTTTCGCAGGGTTGATTGATTTTGCGAAGCAGTGTGCAAAGAATGGGATTGCCTGCCGTTTTTCTATCGTTGACTGTATCGGCGAAGAGGAGGTAGAGGCGTGCAAGCGCCTTGCGGACAGCGTCCGTATCCCTCTGTATGTGCGTAAATATATCACTGATTCCTAAGAAATGAGGGTACCAGGTATGCGTTCACGGCTTTTGTGTGCGCAAACAGAATGGGGAGAATAGTATGCAAGAATTGCGCTCGGTGCTGGAAAAGCACGGTTTTCATTTCAAAAAACAGTTCGGACAGAACTTTATATCCGACACAAATTTGCTCCGTTCGATTGTAGACGCGTCGGGCATAAACAAAGAGACGACGGTGGTAGAGATCGGCTGTGGCGCAGGTACGCTAACGAGAGTGTTGGCAGAGGCGGCAAAAAAGGTGTACGCTTTTGATATTGACCGAGATTTGCAACCCGTATTAGCGGATACGCTAGCGGGGTTGGAAAACGTCGAGGTCATCTTCCGCGATTTCAATAAACTGAACTTGAAAGAGTTTGAAGAAGAAATCGGGGAATATATGGTGGTTGCGAATTTGCCCTACTACATCACAACGCCGCTTGTCACCAAATTGTTGGAAGAGAGTGATAAGGTGCAAGGCTTGTCCATCATGGTGCAAGAGGAAGTTGCCGATCGTTTTTGTGCGAAGGAGAATACTCCCGAATACGGTTCGATCACCGCGGCGATTGCGTTAAAAGGGGTCGCGAAGATTGTAAAACGAGTTTCTCGGAATATGTTTTATCCTCGTCCCAACGTGGACTCCGCAGTCGTAAAAATCGAATTCGTGCGGGGCAGGGTTGAGGTGAAAGATGAAAGAGCGTACCGCCAGACGGTAAAATGCGCCTTCTTGAATAGACGGAAAACATTGGAAAACAACCTTATTAATAGCTTTAATATTACGCGAGAACAAGCAAAAGCGGTGCTTGCGGAAGCGTGTGTAGATGAAAAAGCGCGCGGGGAAACGTTATCTCCCGAGCGCTTGGCAAAACTCTCCGACGTGCTGTTGGACGCAGGATATATAAAATTGTAACAAAAAAAGCTTTGGATCTTTTCCAAGGCTTTTTTCATTGCGTTATATGAATAGAGTAAATATACCGATCACCGTACCGATCCCTAAACCTGCAAAAATATCGGAGGGATAATGCCAACCTGCTGCAAAGCGGGTGTAGCTTAAAAGAAGAGCGCATACAAACAATAAAATTCCCACGCCGAAAAACTGTGAAGCAACCGTCCAGGCGATCACCGCCGTGCAGGTAAGGTGTCTGCTGGGAAAGGAATTCCCTACGGATTTTTTCTGAAAGAGGGGAGTGATATTTGCTCCGTTTTCCTCATACGGACGTGGTCTTTCGACGAGTAGCCGCAAAACGCTGACCGTGAGTAGCGCCAACAAGGGAAAGAAGAGAATGAAAGCCGTTTCTTTCGGTTCGAACTCCTTAATAAATAAGGAGTTTACGAGTAGGAGCGCGTAGGCGATCGGGAAAAGAGCGGTCAAGACTAAATTCCCTATTTGCACAACTCGTTTTAAGAGTGGGTGCGCCTGCAAAAACGCGGTATTTTTGTTGTAGATTGTGACGTAGTTGTATTTCATAAATCCAGTATAACACAAAACCTTTGTCTTCGCAAGCGTTTCGCGAAAGCGGAGAAAAGAAAACCCTTCGGTTTCCCGAAGGGTTTTTCTGTGTTCAATTATTCTTTTTGAGCTTCCGCAACAATCTTATCTACGAGCATAGGAGGTACGTCTTCATAGCCCAAGAATTCGGACACGAACTTACCGCTGCCGCGGGTAAGGGAACGAAGTTCCATCGTATACGTCTTGATTTCCGCAAGGGGAACTTCCGCAGTGATAATGGAGCGGTCGCCTTCGGTGTCCGTACCCATGATACGGCCGCGGCGCTTGTTGATGTCACCCATAACGTCGCCGAGGTAATCACCGGGAACAGCAATCTTAAGGCGGTAGATGGGTTCGAGAAGAACGGGTTTCGCATTCTTCAAACCGTCTTTGTATGCAAGAGACGCCGCCATCTTGAAGGAAAGTTCGTTCGAGTCTACGTCATGATAGCTTCCATCGTACAGCACAGCTTTAAGGCCAGTAACGGGATAGCCAGCCAAGGGGCCGTGTTCCATTGCTTCGCGCAAGCCTTTTTCAACTGCGGGGAAGTAGTTCTTGGGAACTGCGCCGCCAACGACTTCTTCTTCGAAAATAAATTCTTCTTCGCAAGGGGAGAAGCGGATCTTACAATGTCCGTACTGACCGTGGCCGCCCGACTGTTTCTTGTGTTTACCTTCTGCTTCCGCAGTGCCTCTGATCGTTTCGCGGTATGCAATCTTCGGATCGGAGAGTTTCATATCCACGCCGTAACGTGCTTTTACCTTTTTAGCAAGCATTTCGATCTGGATATCGCCTTGACCGCCGATAACCATTTCGCTCGTTTCTGCATTCTTTTCGATGGAGAAAGTGTAATCTTCTTCGCGGAGTTTTGCAAGCCCGGCAAAGACTTTATCTTCCTCACCTTTCTTTTCAGCCGATACGGACATGAAAAGGGTGGGCTTCGGGAAGTAAATGGGGCTGAATTTAACCTTCGCATTGATATCGCAGAGGGTGTCGCCCGTGTTGGTGTTGCTCAGTTTATTTACCGCGCCGATATCGCCTGCTGCGAGCTGGTCAACGGGTTCCATTTTCTTACCGCGGAGCACGTAAACCTGACCGATACGTTCTTCACATTCGGTGTTGGGGTTCCAAACGGTCGTACCACTCTTCAAAACGCCTCTAAAGCTCTTGATATAGCTGAGTTTACCAGAGAACGGATCGATAACGGTCTTGAATACCTGCGCTGCAAACGGAGCGTCTTCGTCCGTACGGATAGAATATACCTTACCCTTTTCATTGAGGTCTTCTACCATGGTATTGAGACGTTCGCGTGCCTGAGGCATGTAGGTAACGATTTCGTTGAGGAGGTTGATAACGCCGCGGTTGGTGAGTGCGGAACCTGCCATGACGGGAATGGTGTTTACGGATGCGATACCGATACGGATACCGCGGATGGTTTCTTCCCTCGTCAATTCGCCCGTTTCGAAATATTTGTCGAGCAAAATTTCGTCGTTTTCAGCCGCCGTTTCCATCAACTGTGCTTTCATTTCTTCGACTTGATCCATCATGTTTTCAGGAATGGGAATTTCCTGAGGGCCGCCCTCTTTGAAGAGATATGCGCGTTCTTGCAAAGCGTTGATACAACCCTGCATCTTGCCGTTTTCCATAATGGGGATTTGAATGGGAGCAAGCTTACCTGCATATTTAACCTTCAAAGCCTGTACGGTGCCGAGGTAGTCTGCATTATCCTTATCCATGCCGTTGATAAAGATGATGAGGGGTTTACCTAATTTCAAGCAGTAATCTACTACCGATTCTGCGCCGATGGGAATCACGCCGTTTGCGCCGATAACAAGCAATGCGCCGCCTGCCGCACGCAGACCTTCGTTGCGTTCGCCTTCAAAATCATAATAACCGGGTAAATCCAACAGGTTCACCTTTACGTCTTTCCACATCAAGTGCGAACAAGAGGTATAGATGGACATTTTCTTTGCTTTTTCAAGATCGTCATAATCGGATACGGTCGTGCCGTCCGTTACTTTACCCATACGGTCGATTGCGCCGCCGTTGAACAGCATCGCTTCGCAAAGCGTTGTTTTACCCTCGCCACTGTGGCCGACAATGGCAATGTTGCGGATGTTTTCTCCATTGATACTCATAAAATAAAATCCCCCTTGGTTGAACTGATTATTTTATCGGTATGGGGTGCGGACAGGCGTCGACTTCTCTCAGATCAATACCCAGCCGCAATAGAAAACCGATAATTGCAATCATTATATTATATTTTTTCACATTTTTCAAGGGGGTTTTTGAAAAAAGTTTTAATTTTTCTTAAAAAAATATCGATTTTTTTCCATATTATATAAAATTTAAGGAAAAAGTGAGTTAGAATTGACAAAGGTGGGAAAAAGGATTATAATGGAAAAGAGAAAACGGTTAGGAAACGATATGAAAAGGATTTATCTTGATCACGCGGCGACAACGCCGCTCGACAAAGAAATATTAGAGAAAATGCTCCCGTATTTTTGTGAGGAATTCGGGAACGCGGATTCTCCCCACTCGGCAGGACGTAAAGCGGTCGCCGCGGTGGATGACGCGCGAGACACAGTTGCGCAGCTTATCGGGGCAAAGCCTACCGAGGTGTATTTTACGTCGGGTGGAACGGAAGCGGACAACTGGGCAATGATTGGCGGCGGATATGCGCAAAAGGGGAAAGGCAGGACGCAGATTATACTTTCTTCCATTGAACATCATGCGGTTTTATACGCGGCGGAACGTCTGCAAAACGAGGGGTTTGACATTGTCTATCTTCCCGTAAACGAGGGGGGCATGGTTGAGGTGAACTCGTTAAAAAAAGTTATTTCGGAGAAGACCGCTCTGGTATGCGTGATGGCTGTGAATAACGAAACGGGGGTATTGCAACCGATCAAAGAACTGGCGGAGATTGCCCATGCGTACGGTGCGCTCTTTTTCACTGACGCCGTGCAGGCGGTACCCCATCTTCCCATCAACGTAAAGGATTTGGGGGTGGATATGCTGTCTTTGTCTTCTCATAAGTTCTATGGCCCGAAAGGTTGCGGTGTGCTGTACGTTCGTTCGGGGGTGAAGATCGAGCGTTTCGTTGGCGGAGGTGAGCAGGAAAGAGGGCTTCGTGGCGGAACGACCAACGTGCCTTCCGTTGTGGGTTTGGCGGCGGCTTTTTTAAAAAACGTGGGGGGTATGTCTGCGGCGAATGAAAAAATCGCGCGTTTATCCACGTTGTTTTTACAGGAGATTTCGGGAGTGGACGGCGTTACGGTAAACGGAAACGAGCCTCGTATCGACGGTGTATTAAATCTGCGCGTGAAAGGGGTACAAAACGTAGATTTATCCTATCGCATGGATCTGAAAGGGGTGTGTATCGCGGTAGGCTCTGCCTGCGCGAGCGCTTCGGTCAAACCCAGTCACGTGTTGACGGCGATGGGGTTGAAGGAAGAAGAGGCGAAAGAATGCGTCCGCATTAGTTTTGGGAAAGAGAACACGGAAGAGGAAGTCCTGCTTGCGGCGAAAGTGTTTGTGGAAACGGTGTCTGCATTAAGAAAATTTTAAAAAAGCTGAAAAAACAGGCTGTTGCTTCTTTACTAATTAAAAAAAATATGTTATAATATATAAGCAAACCAAAAATCGGAGGTACGAAAAATGGCACACGTAATTACTGATGAATGCTTGGCATGCGGAGCTTGCGCAGATACCTGTCCTGTTGGCGCGATCGTGATGGACGACGCGAAAGGTATTTACGTTATCACCGACGAATGCGTAGATTGTGGTGCTTGCGAAGACGGATGTCCCGTTGGCGCGATCAAAGCAGAATAATCCAAGAATGCGAAAGAGACGCCTGAGGGCGTCTTTTTTGTTTTGGTTATATAAAAAACTGCCGCTCGGACGAGGAAGCGGCAGCCTATATTTTACGCAATTCTCGGAGGTTAGTCTCCGTTGCGGATTTTACAACGGTCGAGGGAGCGTTGGGCGGCTTCTTTCATTGCCGCCAACCTCTTGCTCAAACCGAGTAACAGCTTCTCGATGAGTCCCAAAAAGAGCACGTCGAGACCGAACAGATGCAACAACATGATAACCTTTGCTTTCATAAACAATCCTCCTTGACTGACGTTAAAAGCGAGGTCGGATCTTTGCTGCGTGGCGAGCCGCAGGGGTTAGACTGCGGAACACGGACGGGCAAGGGATCGGGGCTTGCTCATCCGTCGCGCAGTCATTATAACACCGATTTTTGATTTGGCAAGGGGGTACTGACAGGTTTTTTCGTGAAATATAAAGAAACCACGGTTAAGTCGAAAGGAAGACTTGACATTTTGCGGGATTTTTGTTACAATAAAAAGAGAATTTTTACGGAACGGAATGTGTATGATCATTTTAGGCATAGACCCAGGGATAGCGACCCTTGGGTACGGAGTAATTGAAAAGGATGCGAGGGGAAATTTCCGCGCGATTGATTGCGGGGTGGTGGTGACGCCGAAAGACGAAAGTCTGCCCGTCCGTCTTGCTATGCTGGAAGAGGGAATATCGAAAATTCTGGACAAGTTTAAGCCCGACGAAGTAGCTATGGAAGAGCTGTTTTTCTCCAAAAATATCACGACGGGTATTGCGGTTGCGCATGCGCGCGGTGTGGCTTTGCTCACCTGCGTGAAAGCGTGCGGCAGGCTGTACGAGTACACGCCCATGCAGATCAAGCAGGCGTTGACGGGGTATGGGCGAGCGGATAAAAAACAGATGCAATCGGTGGTCACGTCGCTTTTGCATTTGAGCAGTATCCCCAAGCCTGACGACGCAGCGGACGCTTTGGCGATTGCGTTATGCCACGGCTATGCCAGCCGCTTTGGCGAGCTGTTTGCCGTAGGTAATATGACGAGAACAAAAGGGAACAATGCCGCTCCTGCCAGTGCGTATCAAGAGCTGATGGCGGCGGGTGCGAGAAGCGGAAAACGCGGCGGAAAATCGGGGACGGGCTTTTCCTCGGCGCAGAGTATCGGGGCGTTGCAAAACGCTACTGGAATTGCAGGCGTTACGGGGGTAGGGCGTGCGTCCTTTGCGACAAAAATGCCGCAGAAACCCAAAACGACGGGGGCAGGTACGAGGTCAACGGGAGATAAGGAGAAGAAATCATGATAGCATATTTGCGTGGAAAAGTATTGACGACGACGGAAGAAACGGTTATTTTGGACGTCAACGGCGTTGGTTATGAGGCGTACTGTTCGGGCGGTGCGTTCCGTAAAATCACCGTGGGTGCCGTTGCCGAACTGTATACGTATTTGCAAGTGAAAGAGGACGGAGTAACGCTGTTCGGGTTTGAAAGCGTGAAAGAAAAAGAGCTATTTTTAAAGCTGATCACCGTTTCTGGGGTTGGTCCTAAACTGGGTATTGCGGTGTTGGCGACTCTGAGCGCGGACGAGTTTGCGCAGGTCATTGCAACTGCGGACGTCAAACGTCTCAGCACGGTAAAAGGGCTTGGCAAAAAGACGGCGGAGAAGATCGTGCTCGAGCTGCACGGCAAGATATCCGCGGCGGAGATTATGAGTGCCAGCGGGGATATGGTCTCCACTGCAGCTGCGGAACAGCCGAATAAGCTTTCTGCGATGGATGAGGAAGCGGTCACGGCGCTGATGGGGCTTGGGTTCACCCGCGCGGAAAGCGTGCAAGCGGTGAAAAAAGCGCACGATAAGGGCGCAACCACGGTAGAAGACGTGATCATGAAAGCGTTGCAAGGCGCTTAATGGGGGAAGGATATGTTTGAAGAGGAAGAATACGGCGCGGACGAGAGCTTGATCGTCAGTACGAAAACGGAATACGATGCGGAAGAAAACGTATTGCGCCCGAAAGTGATGGCGGACTACGTCGGTCAGCAAAAGGCGAAAGAGAACCTCAGCGTATATATCGCGGCGGCGAAAGCGCGCGGTGAGGCGCTGGATCACGTGCTTTTATACGGCCCTCCTGGGTTGGGGAAAACGACTCTTTCGCACATCATCGCCAACGAGTTGGGCGTGTCGATTAAACTCACCAGCGGTCCTGCGATCGAGCGTTCGGGGGACCTTGCGGCGATCTTGACCAACCTCAACGAGGGGGACGTGCTGTTTATCGACGAAATTCACCGTTTGAACCGTTCGGTCGAGGAGATTTTATATTCCGCGATGGAAGATTATGCGTTGGATATTATTGTCGGCAAAGGTCCGTCTGCGCGGAATATCCGTTTTGCATTGAAAAAATTCACGCTGATCGGCGCAACGACCCGTGTGGGGATGTTGGCTGCGCCCTTGCGCGACCGTTTTGGGATCATCAACCGATTGGAGATGTATACCCCGCACGAGCTGCAGGAGATCGTTACCCGTTCGGCGCGCGCGTTGGATATTTCAATCGCGGAAGACGCGGCGGCGGAGATTGCACGGCGTAGCCGCGGTACTCCCCGTATCGCAAACAGATTATTGAAACGCGTTAGGGATTTCTCTTTGGTGAAAGGGAATTCGACGATCACACGCGAGGACGCGCGGTTTGCATTGTCGCGTTTGGAGATTGACGAGTTGGGCTTGGATGAAACGGACAGAAATCTACTCCGTGCGTTGATTGAAAAATTCGGCGGCGGTCCTACTGGTTTGGAGACGTTGGCGGCGACGATCAACGAGGACGCAAACACGATTGAGGACGTTTACGAACCCTATCTTTTACAGCTTGGGTTTATCGCGCGCACGCCGAGGGGGCGTATTTGTTTGAAGGACGGTTATGCGCATATGGGCTATGAACCGAGTATCAAAGCGCGCCGTCAAATTTCCATGTTCGAATCGAACGATTGATAAAACGAGAGGGGCAGGTATGCGTTGAATATCTGCCAAAAGAGTATATGCAAGAGAAAGTTCAGTATAAAAAGAGCGATTTTTATTACGATTTACCAGAGTCGCAAATAGCGCAGACTCCTGCCGAACCGCGAGATTCTTCGCGGCTTTTGGTCTATGATAGAGAAACGAAACAAATCACGGATAAAATTTTTCGGGAGATCACCGATTATTTGAAAGCGGGTGACGTTTTGGTCGTGAATAATACCAAGGTTATTCCTGCGCGTATGTACGCGCGGACGGCGCATGGCGGCGTGGTGGAAGTATTGTTGTTGAAAAGATACGATTTGAATACCTGGGAAGTGTTGATGCGTCCTGGGAAAAAGGGGAAAATCGGGGTCAAAATGACCGTGAGTGACGAGCTTTCTTTCGAGGTAAAGGACGTCACTGAAACTGGGGAAAGAGTCATTGAGTTTTCCTACGAAGGGGCGTTTGAGGACGTG
>SVIT01000058.1 GCA_015069365.1 Clostridiales bacterium
ACACTTCATCCCACGCCTTATCTTGATTACGTAGAGGGCATCAATGAAACGACCTATGCGAAATTGAAGAAGGTAAGCTTGAACAAGGAATGCGCGATGGTCAACGAGCTGTACGACGCAGAAAACAACCGTTATATGTATATGGCAATGAACATTGTTGACCCTGCATATAAGGGAAGCGGCGTATATCAGACGATCACGTTAGAGTTTGCGTCTGAATATAAATACGCGCTCGTATATAGGGACGGCGAACGCACGCTGCACAAACTTGACGACGGCAAATTGCAGGTAAAAGGCGCGCCTGGTGACGCATCGTTTGTAATTCCGTTCTAATGGATAAAATGAGGCAAACAACATGATTATACACAATACATACGGTTACGGACAGCTGTTTTGTTTTAGCGGATTAGAGGGAGAGACGTCTAGAAACGATGATTTTGTCGGGATGTTGATGGATGACCCGATTACAATACGTTTTCATTTTGAATCGACGGTATCCCTTAGTATTCCTCTTGATAAAAACGTTGCGTTTAAGGCTGTTACGGGTGATATTTTAGACGGGGACAATTTCTTCGTCGCCGTTGCCGACAGAAGAACGATTGTCGGAAGAGCGCCCGTAAAACCATTGGTTTTCACGGAAAACGAGAGCCGTGTTGTTGAAGACGGAAACTGTTTAACGGTGGTTACCGATTTTGGAAAAACGTTTTACCTCGTTGTGGAAAAGAGAGGGGAAACATACTATTTTGCATTTTCTTACGACGTAAAGAATACTTGCGTTTGGGATGATGAAAAATTAGACGCATTAAGAGAAAAGCGACTGGACTATTTTGCAGACAAACCGCAAAGTCCTGAGGAAAAGTACAGGAAATTATTCACAAAATGCTTATCTGTGAACAAGGAGAACGTGTATTCTCCCGAGGGTATGATCAAATGCAGATGGACGACTCCTGACAGAGTTCCGCATCGGTTCATGTGGATTTGGGATTCGGTGTTCCACGCGATGGCGTTTGCCGAATACAACATAGAGATGGCAAAAGACTCGATCAGAGCGGTTTTGGGAATGGAAAGAGAGGACGGATTTATCGCGCATATGATGAGTCCCGACGGCTTTATCTCCGAGGTTACGCAACCGCAAGTTCTCGCATGGGGAGTATGGCACTTGTATCGAAAATCTGGTGATAAAGAGTTTTTAAGAGAGTGCGCTCCTGCGATCCACAAATTTTTGGTTTGGACGATGAAAAACCGTGATAAAAACGGAAACGGACTTTTGGAATGGTTGACCGAGCCTAATTATCTGGAATGTAAATGCGGGGAATCGGGGTTAGACAATTCGCCGAGATTTGATTTTGATATCGAGATGGACGCGGTGGATTTTTCCACGTATCTTTGCAACGACGCGCATTATCTTTCCTTGATTTATGCAGAACTTGGGGACGAGAAAAATGCCGAGTATTTCAAAATGGTACACGAAAACGTCAAGGCGAAGATCAACGAATGTCTTTGGTGCGAAGAAGATGGACTTTATTACGACGCGCTCTTTGACGGAAGCTTGACTAAAGTGGCGACGCCTGCATCCTTTTTCCCCATGCTTGCGGGGATATGCTCGCAAGCACAAGCGGATAAAATGGTCAAGGTTTTGTTGGATGAGAAAAGATTTTGGACGAAAACGCCTGTTCCGTCCATGCCGAAAGACAGTGAATTTTACGACGTGGATATGTGGCGTGGGTGTTCGTGGCTCAACCTCAATTATTTCATAATTCTTGGGCTTCGCCGTTACGGATATATAGACGTAGCTGACGAATTAAGAAAGAGAACACTGGATACGGTGTATAAGTGGTATGAAAAAACGGGGAACATCTTTGAGTTTTACGATGCGGACAACAATATCTGTCCTTTCAACTTAAAGCGCAAGGGAGAACAGCCTCCAAAACCCGATTATCGCGTGCACGTGCATTCGATAACCGATTACAACTGGTCGGCGTGTTTCACCCAGCTATTGATTTTAAATCAATACGTGTAACAAAGGTAAAATAGTTTCTTAAGAAGAAACAAAAAAAATATATATGGAGATATGTTATATGAAAGGTATAATGGAAGGCTTTGCCGATAAAGGCAAATACACATCGCCCGAGCTGGATATCTTTATCTGGAATTCTGCAAGGGACGTCTTATGTATGTCCAGCGAAGGAAAAGATAACGACTTCGATGCGGGTGGATTGGGAGACTTTACTAACAAAAATCAATAAGGAGGATACATAGATGACTAGAAAATTTAGAATTACAACGTTCTTGTCTGTAATTGCAATCTTTTTCGTTTCTATTCTTTTGTCGCTTTCGCTTTTTGTGAAGCCTGCAAAAGCAGATGCGTCCAGCGTATTTGAAATGGAATACGGCGCAGGCGTAAAGCTGAACGAAACGAACGGGCTTCGATTTAAGGCGAAGATGAGCCAAGATTATTACGATCAGATCGTAACGAACGATCCAGATGATAAGGTTAAACTTGTGGGCTATATTGCGCCCGTCGAAGAATTTGACAAAGTTGCAGAATACAAGGATCTTGGGGTCAAAGTCGGCGGTAATTTGGACGAAAGCAAGATATATCAAGAAGACGGATTTTATCATGCGAATATCGCGATCACGGGATTAGATGCTTATGTGGATCGTGATGGTATCGCATTATACCACACGTCCTTCTCCGCGATTATGTTTATCGTGGATAATACGAGCGATTCGCCCGTTTACACGTATGCGGATCTTGCAAAAGACGCAAACGGCGAGGGGGTAGGCGCGATTGAAAATCAGACCAGAACGCAATACCAAATCGTTAACGCAGCGGCGCTTGATACAAAAGAAAGCTATGAAAGCAAATTGCAGGCTACGTATGGCGAATGGCACGGTGTGGCGGAAGATGCGCCTATTATGCTTTCTACGACGGCAGAATACGATGCATTTGTAGCAAAGTTGGCGGCTGACGCTACTTATGCTGATGGTGTAGAAGGCAAGACCGTTTTCTTGAAGAAAGCAGTCAGCGAGGCTGTTAACAGCTATGCAGAAGATAAGAAAATTGCTAAGTATGTGAATGTAACGGAAGAGATTGGTCACGTTGTTACGTTCTATGACGGGTACAGATTGGTAAAACTCGATTTCGTTGCGGACGGTGAGACAGCAACCGCACCCGCAGAGCCTACGCGTACGGACGGATATGATTTCCAGGCGTGGATTGGCGGTGACATTGACAATCCTATTACGAAAGACGAAACCGTCTATGCAAAGTGGGCGGCATCGAAAGGCGAGATCAAAGATATCGGCAATTTGACCGTTTACGGCGTAACGCTTTCAAGCGGTGGACAAATTGCCGCTGATGACGACGTCATCGGTCAAAAGGTTACCTTGGCGAGCGGTGATTTGGGCCATGGCGCTTATTATCCCAATGAAGGAGAAACGAATGATCCTACGGACGAAAATAATACGGCGGATCAAGCATACCTTGCATACGACGGACAATACGGCTTTAACGACTATTTCGTAGCAGACTTCACGGGCAAGAATATGCCTACGATGGCGTTCT
>SVIT01000019.1 GCA_015069365.1 Clostridiales bacterium
GGGCCACAATCTGGCGCTCTAACCAACTGAGCTATGCCCGCCATATTTTGGTGCGCCTGAAGAGATTCGAACTCCTGACACACGGCTTAGAAGGCCGTTGCTCTATCCAACTGAGCTACAGGCGCATGTCTCACGCCCAAAAAAATAATGGAGCGGGTGATGGGAATCGGACCCACGCGGCCAGCTTGGAAGGCTGGAATTCTACCATTGAACTACACCCGCATACATCGCACTTCACCGCCGTATCGACAACGCTTGTATATAATAGCATTATTAAATTAAATTGTCAAATCATTTTTCGTGCTTTTTGTAAAAAAAATAAAAAAATTTTCCAGTCTAATCTTTTTTTATTGAAATTAAGTTGTAAAAAAGAAAAAACTTTTGAAAAGTATTTGGTGAGCGCGCTCGTTTTGTTGCGTATTGTAAAAAAAATATGTTATAATATTTTCGATATGGATATTTTCTTGGTCAACGTATCAACAAGAATCCAAATCCTGATTTGAATAACAATACGAAAAGATATACGTTCAGAACCCCTAAAAGGGGCATGGTAACCATCAATAGAAGGTCCGAACGCTTGTATTTTAATAGGAACATGCACACGTAAATGGTGATTGCTCCGCCCAATGCTCCCGTGATAAACAGTTTTCCTAGCTGTCTATCGGGTGGTGAAGAAGGGGGCGTTTGATTCTCATTTATCAACGGTGCAGCTTCCCGTTCTAATTCCGCTTTGCGTTCTTTATCGCGCAGCCCTTTTACCAATAAAAATGCGTAAAAATTGATGGCGAGAATATAGGCAATCAGTAAGATATATAAAATGATCATACGGACAGTATGCCCGAAAATATCGAAAATAATAACAAAGAGGTATATACAATATTATGAAGAAGAGAGCATTGGTAAGCGTTTCTGACAAAGCAGGTATCGTTGATTTTTGTAAGCGTCTTTCCGCTTGCGGTTATGAGATCATCTCTACTGGCGGTACGGCAAAAGCGTTAAAAGACGCAGGTTTGCCCGTAATCGGTATCAGTGAATTGACGGGCTTTCCCGAATGTTTGGACGGCAGAGTAAAGACGTTGCACCCGATTGTACACGCAGGGCTTTTGGCAATGCGTTCTAATCCCGAACACATGGAGCAGTTGGGAAAACTGAACATCAACACGATTGATATTGTTGCGGTTAACCTCTATCCGTTCAAGGCGACGATTTCCAAACCCGACGTCACGTTTGCGGACGCTGTGGAAAATATCGATATCGGCGGGCCTACGATGCTCCGTGCGGCGGCGAAGAATTATCAGGACGTAGCCGTTGTCGTCGACCCCAAAGACTATGAAAGAGTGCTTTCCGAGCTCGAGGCAGGGGAGATTACTCTTGATACCAAGAAATATTTACAGTACAAAGTTTTTGCACATACGGCGGTGTATGATAGCATGATTTCCAACTATTTGGCGCAACAGCTTGATATTCGTTTCCCTGACAGTATCACGTTTGCGTACGAAAAGACGCAGGATATGCGTTATGGGGAAAATCCTCATCAGGGCGCGTCCTATTACAGTGAAGAATTTATCCGTGCAGGTTCTCTTTCCAAAGCAAAACAGCTGTGGGGGAAAGAGCTTTCCTATAACAATATCAATGATGCAAACGGCGCGTTGGAGCTTGTGAAAGAGTTTGAAGAGCCCTGTGTAGTTGCTTGCAAGCACGCAAATCCTTGCGGTGTAGGCGTTGGTAAGACCATTCACGAGGCGTATATCAAGGCGTACGAATCGGATCCCGTGTCGGTGTTCGGCGGTATCTTGGCGATCAATGGCCAAGTGGACGAAGCAACCGCAACCGAAATCAATAAGATCTTTATCGAGATTGTAATTGCGGAAAGTTTCACCGACGGCGCATTGGAAATTTTGAAGACGAAGAAGAATATCCGCTTGTTGGAATTGCCTGATATTAAGGCCAAGAGAGAGTCTAGCGCATACGATATGAAGAAAGTATACGGCGGTTTGCTTGTACAAGATTACGACAACACGTTGTTTGCGCCTGAAAACCTGAAAGTAGTAACCAAACGCGCGCCTACGGAAGAGGAAATGTCGGCGTTGATGTTTAACTGGAAAGTGGTAAAACACACGAAATCGAACGCAATCGTTGTCGGTAAAGCGGACAGAACGACGGGTATCGGTATGGGGCAGACCAACCGTATCTGGGCGGCACAGCAGGCGATTGCGCATGCAGGCGAAGAGGTAAAAGGTTCCGTTATGGCGAGTGACGCTTTCTTCCCGTTCCCCGACTGCGTAGAAGAATGCGTAAAGGCGGGTATCACGGCGATCGTGCAGCCAGGCGGCAGTATCAAAGACCAGCTTTCGATTGACGCGTGCGACGCGGCGGGCATCGCAATGATTTTTGTCGGCGACAGACACTTTAAACACTAACAACGGTGGAAGTCGAGAAACTCAGTTTCTTGCGGGTGTGGGCAGAGCCCACGAAAAGGGTGCCACTAAAAGCAACCAAGGGTTGCGCACCCAAACGCCAATAGGCGTCATTCACGCGTAGCGTGATAACTGCTGGAAGTCAAGAAACTCAGTTTCTTGCGGGTGTGGGCAGAGCCCACGAAAAGGGTGCCACTAAAAGCAACCAAGGGTTGCGCACCCAAACGCCGATAGGCGTCATTCACGCGTAGCGCGATAACTGCTGGAAGTCAAGAAACTCAGTTTCTTGCGGGTGTGGGCAGAGCCCACGAAAAGGGTGCCACTAAAAGCAACCAAGGGTTGCGCACCCAAACGCCGATAGTCGTCATTCACGCGTAGCGCGATAACTGCTGGAAGTCAAGAAACTCAGTTTCTTGCGGGTGTGGGCAGAGCCCACGAAAAGGGTGCCACTAAAAGCAACCAAGGGTTGCGCATCCAAACGCCGATAGGCGTCGTTCACGCGTAGCGTGCAAACATTACACATAAACAAAAAAATGCGACTGTGTTCAACGGTCGCATTTTTTGTTTCGATAAAAATGTTGACAAAAGCTGGAAAGCGTGGTAAAATAAAATTGCGACATAATTGAATAATTTGGCATTGAGAGAAATATACTTCTTTGGTAGAGGTGTATCTTTTTCGCGTTACAACTTTCAATGCTAAGTTGTTAATTCAATTGTGTCGCAGCAAAGCGAGAAGGACATTTTTACAGGTGTCGTTTCGTTTTGCGGAGCGACACTTTTTATTTTTTAGGAGGATTTTATGAAACGAATTAAGAAAACGTGTATTGCTTTACTTGCGTTATCGTGCATTGCATTTAGCGGGCTGGGGTTTGCTTCGTGCGGAGATGACGAAACTTCGGAGGTTGGCGGTAACAGCTCTGTCAACGAACCTACGCAGATACAACAGGTGTATGCGCAATACATAGTATATGCGGAAGAGCAAGGTGAAACGCCTCTTTCTTATGAGGATTGGCTTGCCATGATAAAAGGCGAAAAAGGCGATAAGGGTGACCAGGGCGAACAAGGCATCCAAGGCGAAAAAGGCGATAAGGGTGACCAGGGCGAACAAGGCATCCAAGGCGAAAAAGGCGATAAGGGTGACCAGGGCGAGCAGGGTATCCAAGGCGAAAAAGGCGATAAGGGTGACCAAGGCGAAAAAGGCGATAAGGGTGACCAAGGCGAACAAGGTATCCAAGGCGAGAAAGGCGACAAGGGTGACCAGGGCGAACAAGGTATCCAAGGCGAGAAAGGCGACAAGGGTGACCAAGGCGAGCAAGGCATCCAAGGCGAAAAAGGCGACAAGGGTGACCAAGGTGAGCAGGGGATCCAAGGTGAAAAAGGCGACAAGGGTGACCAGGGCGAACAAGGTATCCAAGGTGAAAAAGGCGACAAGGGTGACCAAGGTGAGCAGGGGATCCAAGGTGAGAAAGGCGACAAGGGCAATCAAGGCGAAACGGGCGTTGGTATTGAAAAGGTGGAATATGATGCGAATGGTGACTTGAAAATTACCTTTACGGACGGTAGCACGCAAACGGTAGTCATGGCCGACAAACATATGCATACCTACGGAGAATGGACGGCATTTACAACGGAGGACGTTGCTTGTGAGAGTAGACTATTCTTCCGTGCTTGTTCTACGTGTAATACCATGGAATGGCAACAGGGCAGTTATCAGTTGCATGATTGGAAGGTGGTGACGACGGTGCCTACTTGTCAAGAGCAAGGCTATGACACGAAAACGTGTAATCTTTGCGGGAAGGTAGTGGTGGAAAATTATACGGATATTATAGACCACCCTTGGGGAACGGAATACAATCATGATGACACTTATCACTGGAGAGAGTGCAATACCTGTGATCAAATTGATGGTAAAAAGGAACATACTTTTGATAAATTCGGGGAATGTTCCGTTTGTAAAACGTGGGCTGCTGCAACGGAGGGGGTAGTGTATGATATTTCCTCTGATAGAACCTATGCAAGGGTTACTGGGTATGAAGGGACGGATACAATAGTGCGTATAGCAGACAGTTATTATGGTTTACCTGTTAAAATGATTTGCGATAACGCATTTTCGATGAATCAAAAATGCACCTCAATTATAATTCCTGATAGTATAACGACTATTGGATATTCGGCATTTGAGGCTTGCGTTAGCTTAAAGAATGTGATAATCGGTAACGGAGTTACTTCTATTGAATCATCGGCGTTTGATAACTGTCCTAGTCTACAATTTAATCAATATGACAATGCTTATTATTTAGGTAATGGGGATAATCCATATTTATGTTTGATAAAAGCAAAAACAACAAATATCACGTCTTGTATTATTAACGTAAAAACTAGGCATATTGTGGGTAACGCGTTCTATAATTGTAGCAACTTGACGGCTGTACATATTCAGGATATCGCGACATGGTGCAATATTACCTTTGGCAACGCTGATGCGAATCCTTTATCTTATGCAAAAAACTTATTTTGGGGTAATAGGCTGTTAACCCAGTTAATTATTCCTGAAACGGTAACAGAAATAAAAGAGTATGCTTTCCTTGATTGCGATAGCTTGATAAGTGTGGTAATCCCCGACAGTGTAACGAGTATTGCTTCTTCTGCGTTCCGCTATTGTAGCAGTTTGGCGAGTGTGGTTATTGGGGACGGAGTGACAAGTATCGGTTATTCTGCTTTTGCTGGTTGTAGTAGCTTGACGAGTGTGGTTATTGGGGGTAATGTGATGAGTATCGGCGAGTGGGCGTTCTCGGATTGTAGTAGTTTGGAGGAAGTAGAAATTCCTGACATTGTAACAAGTATCGGTAATTCTGCGTTCTACTCTTGCTCAAGTTTGAAGAGTGCAATAATCGGAGACAGCGTGACGAGTATCGGTAGTCAAGCGTTCGCTAGTTGTAGTGGCTTGACGAGTGTGGTTATTGGGGGTAATGTGATGAGTATCGGCGAGTGGGCGTTCTCTGGTTGTGGTAGCTTGACGAGTATAGTGATTCCCGACAGTGTAACAAGTATCGGTACTTGGGCTTTTTCCTCTTGTGGCAACTTGGCGAATATTATAATCGGAAAAAATGTAACGAGTATTGGTAATCATGCTTTCTATGATTGCTCAAGCTTGACGAGCGTGGTTATACCTACTAGTGTAACGAGTATAGGGGAATTAGCTTTCGCATGTTGTTATAATTTGACGATTTATTGTGAGAGAATTCAACAAGCTCCAGGCTGGTCTAATCGTTGGAATTCGCATGACTACGGCGGAAACAAAGTTGTACCAGTCAAGTGGGGAAATGCTTAAATCAAGGATATACACTAAGACAAACCGCGCGGAGTAAAATCCGCGCGGTTAAACTTTATTCAAATAATCAAAATGGATAGGGCAGGTACGCGATGAAATTATTCTTCCGCCGTTTCTGCCTTGCTTGCTTTATAAGCAGTGATTGCCTTGGAAAGCTGGTCGGGACAAGAGGTGTTACCTTTGCAACGTACCCCTGCCAACAGGGATTCGACGTGGTCGATATCCTGCCCTTCAACAAGGCGAGCAATCCCTTGCAGGTTGCCGCCGCAACCGCCGATAAAGCGCAAATTATGCATTTTGTTTTCTGCGTCAACGTCAAAAAGAATTTGTCTGGAGCAGGTTCCTTTGGTAGAATACGTAAACATGTTAAACACCTTCCTTTATTTATTTAGTCGATCAGCGTTTCATAAATCGCCGAGTATAGATCGGATGCTTTGCATTCCCAGTTCTTATAGATGTTTTGCGCCGTTTTCTTATCGGGAACAACGAATTTGAGTTCCAACATCGGCTGAACGGGGGCAATGATCTTCAAAAATACAGTATAAGTACCGTCCACGTTTTGATAGTAGTCGGATTTACATTCCTGACGGTTACGCAATTTACCGCTGTTATTTTTGATGAAAGCGGAAATTTCGTCGCGGATACTCTTGGGAATGTTGATGTAAAAGTTGTTCAGGCTCTCTCTGCCGTCCCCCGTGATAGCGTAAAGGGGTTCTTCTTCGGGTGAGGAAATGCGGCAAATGAAACCATCGTCCAAAAGACGGGACAGCAATTCCTTGCAGTCCATATAATTCAGCCAGGTATTTCCGACCGAACACATTTCGAGAATGATTCGCTCTGAAAGGGCTGTTTCCATTTTATCGAAAACGAACAGCACAATCAGTTTGTTGACGGACGTTTCGCCTTGTATTTGCATTAGTATATCTCCTTATGGGGACGAACTGCGCCCGTCCTGAACAGCGTAAGGCTGTTTTTAGCTCAATATGTTTAATCGCTCTATATTATACATAAAAATTTTGGTAAAATCAAGATATTTTGCAAAAAAATCTTTGCGAATTTTTCTTTTTGTGCTATAATGATAACAAAGCAAGTATTTCTTGTGAAAAATGACAGACGGTGGAGTATGGATTACGTTGAAAAAACAGTAAAGAAAAATTATATTTACAAAGGGAAAATATTGACTTTGCGCAAAGACGACGCGGTATTGCCCGATGGGAACCCCTGCGTGCGTGAGATTATCGAGCACAGCGGCGGCGCGTGCGTTTTATATGTAGAAGAGGGTAAAGTTCTGCTTGTTCGTCAGTATCGCTATGCTTACGGAGAGAGTTTATACGAGATTCCCGCAGGAAAGCTGGAAAAGGGGGAAGACCCCATGTGCGCGGCGGCGCGAGAGCTGGAGGAGGAAGGCGGTATCAAAGCGGGTCGCCTGCAGCTTTTATACGTCAATTATCCCTCACCTGGATATACGGATGAGAAAATATACATTTACCGCGCGTTTGACGGTGAGCGTGTAAAGGCGCACTTGGACGAGGATGAATTTTTAGACGCGGAGTTTGTCACTCTTGACAAAGTTAAAGAAATGATGCAAAGGGGAGAGATTCGGGACGGAAAGACGTTGATTGCCTTGCAGGCGTATCTTTTAGAGGAAAAATAAGACAAAAACGGGGTCAAGAAGACCCCGTTTTCGTATAGAAAAGCACAAAACAAGAAAAAGGATAAGGAGAAAAAAATTACCGACAGCAGCAGTTGCATCCACAGCCGCAGGAAGGCGTCAACAGAGCCGACAACGTGCCGTTTTTATAAAGGCAGTAAAGGAGAGCCGCGATGATGGGCAAACCGCATCCGCTGAGAATGTTCGAACAGCAAATACCGTCTTTCGAGCCGAGAATAAGTAACGCAATAAGGATCCAAAGGGTAACGTTCCCTTGAGAGCAACAGTTCATAAAAAAACCTCCTGTGTCTTGCCGCAGGGGTATGTAATTCGACTTTTGTGTTCCGACAAAATATTGATCGGAAATACCTGCGGTTTATCTTTCTATTACATAGTATTCCAAAATTTGGGGTTTTGTGTTTAAAAAAGGGAGCTTTTGCATGATAAAATCCTTGTTTCCCCAGATTTTTTCCTTGTATTTTGTTGCGTTAAATTAAAAAATGCGGTATAATAAGGATATGTCCTTGGCCGATATACGTATGTAATCGGACCGAAAAGAGGATAAATATATTTTTTTCTACGGGTATCTTGGAAAAGAACTCGATGGAGGTTTTATGAAGCGTAATGTTGCTCATACGGTTGCTTTTATCGGCATTATGACAGCGCTTATGGCGGTGGTGCTTACCTTGGAAACTTATGTTTTCATCTATTTCATCAAACCGTCTCCGGCGTTTTTGTCAATCCCACTGTTTATTGCGTTGTCGATGTACAGTGACTGGAAACGGAGTTTTATTGGCGGCACAGTATTTGGCTGTTGTTCGTTTGTGCTTTCGTTTGTTGTTGGTTATACGGTATTTTATAATCCGTTGATCTCGGTGTTGCCACGTACGTTGGCAGGCGTGCTGGGATACTGGATTTTACACGCCTTGACGGTATTGACCAAAGGGAAATCCAAAGATATCGTACGGGCGGTTGCGGCAGCGTTGACAGTAATTTTGCACACGGTACTCGTGCTTGGGGCGATGGAGATCTTTTCGGCTGGCGGCGCATTTTTTGATACCGTTTGGCAGACGATTATCGGGATTAATTTCATTTCGGAATTTGTTTGCGCAATCGTATTGACGCCCATCTTTATACGAGTTATGAAAAAACAAACGAGAACGCCTGACATTGTGACGTTAAGAAAGAAAACGAGTGTTATTGGGACGGATAAGGAGAAGAAAGATGATGATTTGTATTGATATTGGCAATACGAACATAAAATATGCTATCTACGAGGGAGACGTTCTTCGCGTATCTTTCCGTGTAGCGACCGATTTTAAAAAGACTTCGGACGAATACGGCGCGCAGCTTACGGGTATGCTTGCTGCGAACGGTGTGGACGTGAAAGATATCAATGGGGGCATCATTTCTTCCGTAGTACCTTCCCTTGATTACACGATTGACAAAATGTGCGATTTGTATCTGCATATTAAGCCGTTGCATATTGCCCCTGGTTTGAAATCTGGGCTGAATATTCGTTGTGACGACGCGCGCGAGGTGGGAGCGGATAGGATCGTCAACTGCGTTTCTGCGATCGTGGGATACGGCGACGGAAACCCCATGATCGTTGTGGATTTCGGCACGGCGACAACCTTTAATATCATCAGTGCTAATAACGAATTTATCGGCGGTGTAATCGCGCCTGGGATCAAAGGTTCGCTCGATTCTCTTGTCAACGGAACGGCAAAACTTCCGCGTGTGGAGATTGAAGCGCCTAAGAGCGTTATTGCGAAAAACACGGTCACCAATATGCAGGCAGGGATTGTATTCGGGTTTGCAGGACTGGTGGAATATATCGTCAAACGTATTAAGAAAGAGTTAAAGACAACGAACGTAAAGACGATTGCTACGGGGGGCTTTAGCAATATCATATCCAAGGAGATCGAGTGTATCGACGTGGTGGATAAGCTGTTGACCTTAAAGGGATTGAAATATCTTTACGACCTGAATACAGAGGTGTAAAAACCCCGAAAGGTGGCAGGCAGGTACGCGTTGAAAATAAAAAAAGTGTAAAACACTGGGGGAATATATATGGCAAAAAAAATAGGCGTTGCGATTTTGGGATTAGGCGTGGTCGGCGGTGGTACGTATCAAACGATCGTCGATCATCATGATTTTTATTTAAAAACGCAACGTATCGATCTGACGGTCGAGATGGTTTTGGATAAATCGGAAGAACGTTTGACTCAGTTGGGGATTCCCAAAGAATGTTGGGCGAACGGTATTGAAGAGGTGCTGGCAAATCCGAACGTAGACATCGTTGTCGAGACGATCGGCGGGGTAGGCGCGGCGAAGCAGTTTGTTACAGCGGCACTTCGCGACGGGAAAACGGTTGTTACGTCCAATAAAGAATTGATCTGTAAATACTCGCACGAGTTGGAGGAAATCGCAAAACGTATGGGTTGCGGTCTGTATTATGAGGCAAGCTGTGTAGGCGGCGTGCCCATTATCCGTACGCTTCTTGACGGGGTACAAGCGAATAAGATCCAAACAATGATGGGTATCGTCAATGGTACGACCAACTATATATTGACAAAAATGTCCAACGAGGGCGCGGATTATGCGGAGACGCTGAAAGAGGCACAGCGTTTGGGATATGCGGAGTTTGATCCCACCAACGACGTTGAAGGGTTTGATTCTATGTACAAGCTTTCGATTTTGAGCTCGATGGCGTTTCATACCAAAGTGCCTTATGCCAATATTTTCCGCGAAGGTATTTCTAAGATTGAAGCCAGAGATATTGCATATGGTAAAGCGCAGGGTTACACGTTGAAACTACTTGCGATCGGTAAGCAGACGGAAAAGGGGATTGAGGTGCGCGTGCATCCTACGTTTATTCACAATTCTCATCCTTTGGCAAGTGTAAACGATTCGTTTAACGCAGTTTACATGACGGGTGACGCGGTAGATGATATCATGCTGTACGGCCGCGGCGCAGGCGCTTTGCCGACGGCGAGTGCGGTTGTTTCCGATATTATTCACGCGGCGACCCATTCCGAGGTAAAATATTCCACGTTCAAGAATGAAGCGACGGCGGAAAAAGGCACGAAGTTCGTGACCGATTTCTCCAGTGCATACTATTTCCGCCTTACTGTAGAGGATAAATTAGGTACGTTGGCAAAGCTTTGTAATATGTTTGCAAAGTGCAACGTTTCCATTGTGGAGATTGTGCAAAAACCTGGCAATGAAACAGAAAAAGCGGAGGGTAAAATTCCTCTTGTTATCATCACACATGCCACGGCGGAAAGCTCTATGGAACGCGTAGTAGAGAAAATTAAAGAATCCGATTTCGCAGCTGTGCAGACGGTGATCCGCGTAGAGGCTTAAACAACTGATTTTCGGGGAGGCTGGTTCGCCTCCCTTTTTTCCTAAAATCAAAAGGAAGGGGGCAGGTATGGAACGAGGAGTTGTAATCATCAACGGATATCCAAACGGGGATAAGTTTTTCCGTCAGGGCGAGCGTATTGCCGCGGCGTTAACGGCGCGCGGAATACAGACGGATGTTTTGAAGAACGGAGAGGCGTATGCGACGTTGACCCAAGAGGGACGTGTGCAATCTTCCATTGCGGAAAAATATTCGTTTGCGGTATATTTAGACAAAGACAAATACTTGGGCGAGCTGTTGGAAAAGACGGGGTTAAAAATGTTCAACAACGCAAATGCCGTCGAAATTTGCGATGATAAAATGAAGACGTATCTAGCGCTTTTGGGAGGTAATATTCCGTTGATTGAAACGGTAGCTGCTCCGCTTTGCTATACGCCGAATGCGAGTCCGAACGTTGTTTTTTTGGAAAATGTCGCGAAACAACTTGGTTTTCCGTTGGTCGCGAAAAAGAGCTATGGCTCGTTCGGCGCAGGCGTTCGTTTGATACATGGTATGCCTGAATTGATAAAAACCGAGCAAGAATGGCTACACGAGGCGCATTTTTTTCAACGCTTTGAAGCCTCGTCTTTCGGTCGGGATATCCGTATGATCATAATCGGGGGCAAGGCGGTCGCTTGCATGGAGCGCGTAGCGCAGGCGGGTGAGTTCCGTTCTAACGTAGAGCTTGGCGGTATAGGCAGGGGGATTACCCCCGACCAAGCGTATATTGACGTGGCGGAAAGGGCGGCAAAGGTTTTGGGGTTGGATTATTGCGGCGTAGACGTTTTGGAAACGGATAGAGGACCTGTGATTTGCGAGGTCAATTCCAACGCGTTTTTTGAAGGGATTGAAGCGGTGACGGGCAAAGATATTGCGGACGAATATGCAAAGCATATCATAAAAATATTGGATAAGTGTTAAAAGATACATATCTTTTAAGCAGCGAAAATAGTCGGTAACCCCTTGACAAGACGAATTCATCATGCTATAATAAATAGGATGACTTGATATAGTAGTGTGCAAATTGGGGGTCATGGAGGGGTGTATGTTAAAAATGCAGAAAACAGCGATTAAGCGTCTCGGGATACGCGTTTTAACGTGTATTGCAGACGCTTTCATTGTTTGGTTGGCTGCCTTTGTTTCGTACCTTATGCTGGTATGGGGTAGTGAGTTTACGGTCAATAACGCGGTGATTGTTTGGTCGTTGATCAATGGGGTTGCGGCTGTGGTTGTATTCGCTTTATTCGGCGTATATTCAAGAGAATTTTCCGCGGTTGGGCTTACGGACGCGGTTCGGCTTTGCGCGGCAACAGTGACGTTGGGCGTTATTAATTTTCTCGTTATACTGATATTGAATTTGTCTGTGGACGGGTTTACGGCACATCATTTAACCTATGGGGTCATATGTGTATTCACGGTATTTATGACCTTATGGATCGGTGTGTTCCGCTTCTCAAAACGCACTTTGTTTGCAATACATAAATATTTAAGCGGTTTCCGTACGGAAAAAAGAAGAGTCATGATCGTCGGGTTCAACAACGATGCGTTTGCGTTGATTCGCAATATGACCTCGAATAAAAAGAGTGTGTTTAAGCCGGTTTGTATGCTTGACGAAAACGAGCAGTATTTGGGCGAACAAGTCTGTGGTGTATGCGTGGTTGGTTTGACGCGTGACGCAAAAATCCACGTAAGACGTTATCGTGTACAAGAGATTTTCCTGACGATTCCGTCTACGAAAAAAGCAATGCTGAAAGAAGCGCTCCATTATTGCAAAGAGTGCGGTTGCAAGATTAAATTATTACCCGAGCTTAACCAAATAGCAGGGGGTGAATTGTCCGTTGCGAAGTTGCGTTCGGTGGACGTAGCCGACCTTTTGGGGAGAGAGGTCAAATCGGTCAACCTTGACGAGATTATGGACTATATCGAACAAAAAACGGTACTGGTTACGGGCGGTGGCGGTTCTATCGGTAGCGAGCTTTGCCGTCAGATTGCCAGTCATAACCCCAAGCAGTTGATTGTCTTGGATATCTACGAAAACAATGCTTACGATATTGAACAGGAACTGCGTACAAAATATCCTAAGCTCAATTTATTGACTTTGATCGCCAGCATTCGTGAGCAAGGGAAAGTGCGCGACGTCTTCGATAAATACAGACCGCAGATCGTGTTTAACGCGGCGGCTCATAAACACGTGCCATTGATGGAAACAAGCCCCAACGAAGCGGTGAAAAACAACGTATTCGGTACGTTGAACGTTGCAAGGGCGGCGGATGAATTCCGTGTGGAAACATTTGTACAGATATCGACGGACAAAGCGGTCAACCCCACCAACATTATGGGCGCGACAAAGCGTATTTGCGAAATGATTATTCAGACGATCGGAAGACACAGCGAGTATACGAAATTCGTTGCCGTTCGTTTTGGCAATGTGCTCGGGTCTAACGGTTCGGTTATTCCCTTGTTCAAAAAACAGATTGATAACGGCGGCCCTGTTACGGTCACGCACAAGGATATCATCCGTTATTTCATGACCATACCCGAGGCGGTGTCGCTTGTGTTGCAGGCGGGCGCGTATGCAAAGAGCGGCCAAATCTTTGTCCTTGATATGGGTGAACCCGTCAAGATCTATGATCTTGCGTATAACCTTATCAAACTGTCTGGCTTAGAGCCCGGTGTGGATATCGAGATCAAGTGTACGGGGTTGAGGCCTGGTGAAAAGCTGTATGAAGAACGTCTTATGGCGGAAGAAGGTTTACAACAGACCCCCAACGGTCAGATCAGCATTGCCAAGCCTTTGGCGATTGATGAGGAGAATTTCTGGAATTCGTTGGACAGCCTTTACGAGGCAGCTTACAGCGAAACCGACCGCATGAAAGAATGGGTAAAACGTCTTGTGCCCACCTATACCATTGATAAACATGGCGAGGCGGTAAAGACGTATTTTGGGGATAAAGCCGAAGAGAAAAAAGATGCGGAAGTCGCCGCGGCGAACTAAGACAACGGATATAAAAGTGACGGATTATGCTTACAAAAGAAACGTATCGGTTATATGTTAGGATTTTAAAGGAAGAACTCGTGCCAGCGATGGGCTGTACGGAGCCGATTTCTATCGCTTATGCCACGGCAAAGGCGCGTGCGGTGCTTGCGGACGAGCCGATTTCCGCGAAACTTGAGGTCAGCGGTAATATCGTTAAAAATGCCAAGAGTGTTACCGTGCCGCATACGGACGGTATGCGCGGGATACAGTCTGCATTTGTCGCAGGGCTAGTCGCAGGAAACGCGGATGCGGAACTGGAAGTTATCTCCCACGTAATGAAAGAACAAATCGAGGAGATGAAACGGGTAAAAGAAACCTTCCCCGTGGAGATTGTCACGCCTGATGACGCGCGTATTTTTGACATCGGTATTACGTTGCGCTCTGAGAATCACGAGGCGTACGTGCGTATTTCCGACGCGCATACGAACGTGGTTTGTATTCGCCGTGACGGAAATGTGCTCTATGAGAATATGCCAAAGGATCAGGAGCGTGCGGATAAGAGTATTCTTACCGTAGAGGACATCATCGAGTTTGCAGACTGCGTACAGCCGCAGGATGTGGAAGAGACGCTCGACCGTCAAATCGCGTACAATATGGCGATTGCGGAAGAGGGATTAAAGAATAATTACGGGGCGAACATCGGGAAAGTGCTGTTGCGCTCGTATCAGCCCGATATCAAGATCACTGCAAAGGCGTATGCGGCGGCGGCAAGCGACGCGCGTATGAACGGCTGCGAATTGCCCGTCGTGATTAATTCGGGCAGCGGAAACCAAGGTATTACCGCTTCCGTGCCCGTTATTGTGTATGCAAGGGGTATGCACTGTTCCAAGGAAAAACTCTATCGCGCGTTGTGCGTATCTAATCTGATTACCATACATCTTAAACAAGGGATCGGAGCACTGTCCGCTTATTGCGGAGTGGTATCGGCAGGGGCAGGCGCGGCGTGCGGCGTGGCGTATTTGCTTGGCGGAAGAAGATCCGAGGTTTCGCATGCGCTTGTCAATGCATTGGCGATTGACTCAGGGATTATTTGCGACGGAGCAAAAGCGAGTTGCGCTGCAAAGATCGCAACGGCTGTCGAGAGCGGACTTTTGGGTTTGAATATGTACTACAACGGCAACGAATTTTTCGCTGGCGAGGGGATTGTTAAACACGGCGTTGAGGATACGATTAAGAGTGTGTCCCGCCTTGCTCATAAAGGTATGAGGGAGACGGATAAAGAAATTATTCGGATTATGCTGGAAACTTAAAATCGCTAATTTACATAAAAGAAACGACCTACTGAGGTAGGTCGTTTTCGTTTAGTCGTTATTCTTTAGCATCTTATACAATTCTTCGGTGGCGAAACGTGCTTTCATAACCACGTCCTTTTGTTTGGGGAAACAGTAATATAACCGTTTGTTGTCGCCGATACCGATCACGTCGCCGATTTCGTACCAGTAAAAATCGGAGTTAAGGCAATAGGAAGAAAGAGGAGACTGGGTATAATTGAGTTTTCCGTCGCAGCCGACCAACTCGAAACCGTTGTTCGTATGCACAAGTTTTCCGTCTCCCACCATATACATAGCTTTGTAATCGGCTATGATCCCGATATCCACGTCCAGTTCCATACGATAACTTCCGTTTTCCAACTCTTTACGGACGCATTCTCTCTCCCAAGCCGTCCAATCGGGAATATGGGTAAATTCCGTTTCGCCGTTTTCGGCGTGCATTTGTCCGTATTCGTCCATGAGATAGCTCTTTTGACAATGTTCGCAGACAAGACGTATGCCTTCGCCGCGCATCTTCCCTTCCGTTTGGCAGGCAGGACAGCGGTACAGAATACGGTTCAAACCGTCCGCGCGGTTTTCCTCTTCAATCTTTACCGAGTTGTTCGCTTGATTGCGGAAGTTATCAAACGCAAATTCTTCATTCAACGCCGCAAAGATTTCATCCGTGGATTTTTCTGCGATTTCCGCTTTTGTCAAAAGGCATTTCATTTGCGCGGAAACCTTGGTCTTTCTCAGGTGCAGGTTGTTATAGAGGGGCTGTCTTAAGAATGCGCCGTCCGTGATGACGGATACGACGGGTACGTTCATTTTCTTGATTAAACTCGCCAAGCTCTTAGGGATTACGGTTGTAAGCCCGTCCAAGGAATAGCCCGCCTCGGGGAAGAGTAGAACACTGCGTTTTTTCTTATTGACCGCGCGGATCATGTTCCTTGTCAGGGTGACGTCGGTGATAAATTTCCTCGTGGGAATGCACCCGATTCTGCGCATCAGCCATTTTTTGCCTACAAACCCGTCCGTGGTGCAGATGATATAATAGGACTTTGGAAAGAACAATTTGGACGCGATCTTCAAATCAATGAAACTGGAATGGTTCATCAAGATGAGATACGGGCCTTTTCCCGCCTCGTTCATACGTATTTTGGTGTATGTAAACTTGGTTTTGCGCAGTTCAAATGCGGATAAGATACGGATCAAAAGACGGAATAAAAAGCTCGGTCTGCCCAGTTTTTCTTTCGGGGGCGGGGGGAGCTGTTCCGTGTATTCGTAGGATACCCACTTGGTTTTGATTTTCATGTTCTGTTTTTCTCCCTTGTCGTCGCATTTACTTAAGTAACTTAATTAATATTGTACAGTAAATAAAATTAAATGTCAATACTTACATGGGAAATTAGTGGCAATTTTTACTTTTTTTTCACTTTTCTCGGAAAAAGTAGGTTTGAATGCAATAAAAGAGGATTTTTTGTGGAAAAAATTATAGTTTTCCTTTGAAAATCCTTGCGTTCAGCATATAAATATGCTACAATACCCTTAATCAATATATTTGATTGAAATGTGTAGAATAACCACATTTTTCGTTTGTGAGGTAGAAAATGGAAAGAGTTTTTAATTTTTCGGCAGGTCCGTCGATGATGCCTGAAAGCGTATTAAAAAAGGCAGCGGAAGAAATGTTGAATTATGATGGGAGCGGTATGTCCGTTATGGAGATGAGTCACCGTTCTCCCGTCTATGAAAAGATTATTTCCGACGCGGAGAGACTGCTTCGGCAAGTGATGGAGATTCCCGATCATTACAAGGTGCTGTTTTTGCAGGGCGGCGCGTCTACGCAATTCGCGGCGGTGCCTCTCAATCTTATGAAGAGTGGAAAGGCGGATTACGTTTTATCGGGGCAGTTTTCAACCAAGGCATACCAAGAGGCGAAAAAATACGGTGACGCAAGGGTTGCGGCGAGCAGTAAAGAGGATAATTTTTCTCACGTACCCAAGACGGTCAGAGAGGATTTTCGTGCAGATGCGGATTACGTACATATTTGTCTGAATAATACGATCTACGGCACGAAATTTTCTGCGCTTCCTGATACGGGCGACGTGCCCTTGGTGGCGGATTTGTCCTCGTGTATTTTAAGCGAGCCTGTGGACGTTTCTCGCTTCGGTTTAATCTATGCAGGGGCGCAGAAGAATATGGCGCCTGCGGGGTTGACGGTGGTGATCGTTAGGGAGGATCTAATCGGGATCGCCAGAGAAAACACGCCGACCATGCTCGATTATAAGGTTATGGCAGATAATAATTCTATGTACAATACACCGCCTTGTTATTGCATTTACGTGGCGAAACTGGTGTATGAATGGATTTTATCTTTGGGCGGTTTGACGGCGATGAAAGCGCGCAACGAAAAGAAAGCGGCGCTTTTATACGGTTATCTTGATAGGCAGGATTATTACCTTGCGCCCGTGTCGAAAGACAGCCGTTCGATGATGAACGTAACGTTCGTGACGGGAGATGCGGAGTTAGATAAAAAATTCTGTGCAGAGGCGGCAAAAGAGGGACTTGTTAATCTGAAAGGCCACCGTTCGGTCGGCGGTATGCGCGCTTCGATCTACAACGCAATGCCCTACGAAGGCGTGGAAAAACTGGTGGAATTCATGGATAAATTCGCAAAGGAAAATCCCAAGGCGTGAAGGTGAGTGTATGTTAAAAGTCAAATTGATGAATAAAATAGCAAAGGTGGGTACGGACGTACTCAGTCCTTTGCGCTACGAGCTTGGCAGCAACGTAACGGACGAAGATGCGGTGATGGTACGTTCCGCGTCTATGCACGAGCAAGAGTTTTCAAAAAATCTCCGTGCGATTGCAAGATGCGGCGCGGGGGTAAATAATATTCCCGTGGACAAATGTACACAGGAGGGGATTGTCGTATTTAATACCCCAGGGGCGAATGCAAACGCTGTAAAAGAACTGGCGATTGCGGCTCTGATCCTTGCTTCGCGAGATATAATCGGCGGTATAAAATGGGTGGAGACGTTGGCTGGCAGCGAGGGAGTTGCCAAGGCGGTAGAGGCGGGAAAAGCCGCTTTTGTCGGGCATGAACTGGCAGGGAAAACCTTGGGCGTTGTTGGTTTGGGCGCGATCGGCGGAATGGTCGCAAACGCCGCTATTTCCCTGGGTATGAACGTGCTTGGCTACGATCCGTATATTACGGCAAAAGCCGCTTGGAGTCTTGCTCCGTCCGTTAGACAGGCGTCCGACTATGCGGATATTTTCAAGAATTCCGATTATATCACGTTGCACGTACCCGCAACGCCGCAGACGAAAAAAATGATCTGTGAAAAGACGTTGGCGCAGATGAAAGACGGGGTGCGTATTCTCAATCTTGCGCGTGCCGATCTTGTCGATGCGGGGGATATCAAGAAAGGGTTAGAAAAGGGTAAGGTTGCCGCATATATTACCGATTTCCCGACGGATGAAACGGCAGGGGGGAAAGGGATTATCGCGATACCGCATTTGGGGGCTTCGACGATTGAATCGGAAGATCACTGCGCGATTATGGCGGCGCAGCAGCTGGACGAATTTTTATCCTGCGGCAATATTCGAAATAGCGTTAATTTTCCGACGGTGGGGATTCCCAGATCGGAAAAGCCGCGCGTTTGTATTATGAACAAAAATATCCCGAATATGCTGTCGCAGATCACTTCGGCGTTTTCTGCGCAGAATATCAATATTGAGAATCTTGCCAACGGTTCCAAGGGTGAGATTGCCTATACGATTGTGGAAACGAATGAGCCTGCCGATGGGGAAATTTTGAGTACGCTTTCTCGTATTGAGGGTGTATTTGGGGTAAGAGCATTTTCCTAAAATAAGCACAAAAAAAGCCGCCTGAGTGTAAAAAGCTGCCATCGGGCGGCTTTTTTTACGCATTTATGTGATTGATTATGAAATTATTATCGAAAAGAATGATTTTATTCTATATATATAGGAAGGAATAGTTGACAAAAAGTTTTTTTTAGGTTACAATGTTAGTTGTGTTATAAGCGAAATTGGGTTCAAATGCCAAAAAAGAGGAAGAATGTCTGATTTTCGGAAAAACATGAAAAAATATACAGAGGAATCTTCGATGAAAAGAAAATTCAAGAACAAGTTAATTATTCTTTTATTCGCATTATTCTCGCTATTCATTATAGGCGGTTGCTCTATGGGGGAAAACTTGGACGAAGTGCTAGAGAACCGCAATTTGACCGTGCAGATCACCTATTATGCAAACGGCGGAAAGTTTGAGAATAACAGCTTTGAAAAGGATCTTTACTATCAGGCGAATACAAAAGCCTTAAATATCGGGATTGTCAATCCCACCAGTGGTTCGGTTACCGTCACGAGAAATAATTATAAAATTCTCGGTTGGTGTTACGTAGAATCTGTGACTGACGAGGAAAAAGGATTGTGTACGCTGGGTGAGGAATTTGATTTTAGTCAACCTTTGACAGAGGGCGAAAAGATCATTCTTGGCGCAAAATGGCAGGCGCTCAACGGTTTGAAAGTCGTGATGGCTTGTGACGAAGGGGAAACGATCCTTGTAGATAAAGAGGCGAACAAAGTTCCCGAGGGGAAAGACTCTTTTAAAAACGGCGACGTGATCGGGGAGATTGCGTACGATTCGAAAGACAGCGTTTCTGTTTCCGCCTCAGCCCCTGAGAAAAAACTTTTCTCGGTTGCAAACAAGACGCATACCTTCTACGGATATTTCTGGGATGCAGAATGTACCGATCCAGTTACGGGTACGATCAAACGCGGTGAAGAACAGCAAACGGTCTATGCAAAATACCTCAAAGGCAACTGGACGTTCGTTTCGACGGCGTTGGACGTTACGAAGATGCTTAGTGACGTTGGCGAGGGCAAGAGATACTGGATTAGAAACGATATTGACTGCAGCTCGATAAACGGTGCGCCGCTCGGTGCGTTAAATGCGGAGATTCAAGGCAACGGTTTTGCATTGAAGAATCTTACGTTTAACAAATCGTTGGAGGGCAGCGATAACAAAGCGGCAATGCTCGGTGATATCGGCAGCAACGCAAAGATTGAGAACCTGAAGATCGAAAACGCAACGATGAACGTCACCTTAAAGACGGCGGCGGTTGTGGCAGACGTTTACTTCCTGTTCACATCCAAGGCGGCGGGCGCAACGGTAACGAACGTTACTGTCAGTGGTACGTTGACGATCGAAGGTCCCAGCGGCGCGATCGTTGAAAATATGATGGACGGGGATACCGTAGTGTATGATAACTGTCTATTCGGCGGATATGCAACGGACGAGGAGTATCTGCAAGAAGCTGGCGAAAACGGCTTTACGGTGCTTGGCGATAAGACTGCTTTCATCACGGTAGATATTTAAATTAGGAAAAACAAACGGAGGACATATATATGAATAAATCAGTGAAAAGAATTGGGTGTCTGCTTCTTACTGCGGCGATGGGTTTCTCCATTGTCGGCTGTAAGGACGACGTCGAAAAGACGCATGACGCGGAGACCCGTCCCGTCGTATTTGCGACGGATGCGTTGGACGGTAACTTCAATCCTTTCTTCGCAACGTCTGCAACGGACAGCAAAATTACGTCGTTGACGCAGATCGGTATGTTGACGACGGACGAAAAGGGCAACCTTGTTTACGGTGAAAACGAACCCACCGTCGTTTTGGATTACAAGAGCACGATGCTCGATAGCAACGGCGAGGCTACGACGGATGCAGAGTTGGCGACCAAAGAAAACGGCGGTAAAACGGAGTACGAATTTATCATCAAGAACGGTATCAAGTTCAGCGACGGTACAGACCTTACGATTAAAGACGTTCTGTTCAATTTGTACGTATATCTCGACCCTGCTTATATGGGTTCGGCGACGATCTATTCGACGGATATCGTTGGGTTGAAAGCATATCGTACGCAGGATCTTGAGGTAAACGAAAGCCTTAGCGAAGGGGAATTCCAGAAGACGTTCTACGCGCAGGCAGATCAGAGAATTGTGAACATGATCAACTATCTTGCCCCCGACAAACCCTCGGACAAGATTGATCTTACGGAAGAGATCGCTGCGGATATCGCGACGGTAAAAGAGATGTTCCAGGAAGAGGTAGAATCGGACTGGTCGCTCGTCTCCCTTGAGAATTACAAAGACGATTACACTTTCACTGAAAAGTGGCAGGCATATTTCTTGAACGAAGGTATCATCAGCGTTCGCCGTGAGCACGGCAAGCCCATCAAGCAGGCTGTGACGGACGCAAACGGCGATCCCATTTTGAACGACGATGGGGAACCCGTTGAAAAATACGTAACGACCCTTGACGCATGGGGCAACGAAGCTGCTGCGGAATATGCAGCTGAAATCGAAGCCGTTAAAAACGACGAAACAAAGATTTCCGCGTATATGGCAGAAAAAGGCTGTACGAGAGAAGAAGCGCAAGAATTTATCGTGCAGGATTATGCAATCGAAACGGTTTATACCAACTATACTACGATCAATTCGAAACTTGCGGAAGTTATCAGCTACTGGGCAACCGGTTCCAACGTCCGTGACGAATTCGCGGCAGAAGCAAGATCGGAATATTTCCAGAGCAAGAAAGAGGAAAGCTCGGACGGCGGTTTGGCTGTAAAGACGATCGAAGGTATCACCACCTATAAGACGAGCAAAGCGTTTAACGGTTCTGCTTTGAGCGGTGAGCACGAGGTATTGAAAGTGGTTATCCACGGCGTTGACCCGAAAGCTGTTTGGAACTTCTCATTCGCGGTTACCCCGATGGCGTACTATTCGGGCGGCGAAGCATTGACGGCGGCGAAAAACGATAACGGTACGGCAGTCAATCAGTTCGGCGTTGCAAATCAGTACTTAAACTTCGGCGTTAGCTTTGCAAGCAAAGAGTTCTTCGACAACGAATTGCAAGACGCAGACAAGAACGGTTTGCCCGTAGGTGCAGGCGTTTACAAGGCAAGCAACGCACCTCAAACGAACGGCGTAAGCAGAGATACTTTCTATAAAAACAACTGGGTATATTACGAACGCAACACCTATTTCGATACCGTAGGCGGTGACGAAATCACGAATGCGAAGATCAAGTACCTTCGTTACAGAGTAGTAGGTTCGGACAAAATTATTCAGGCTTTGCAGTCGGGTGATATTGACTTTGGTGAACCTCAGGCGACTCCTCATAACCTTGCGGAAGTTGGTAAAGAAGACGGTTTGTTGAACTATAAATCCTACCAGACGAACGGTTACGGTTACGTTGGTATCAACCCCAAATACGTACCTGACATCGAAGTCCGCAGAGCGATTATGAAAGCTATGAACACGGCGTCCATCGTAAAATCCTATTATACGGATAAGTTGGCTGACGTCATTTACAGACCCATGTCCAATACCTCTTGGGCATATCCCAGCGACGCGGAAGCGTATTACGAATTGACAACGGAAAAGGCGGAGATTCAGGCTTTGGTGGAATCTGCAGGTAAAAATGGCGGTAACACCTGGACTTTGAAAGACGGGCTGTATACAAACCAAAAGGGCGAAACGCTTTCCATCGTATTCACGATCGCTGGCGAAACGACCGATCACCCTGCATACGAAATGTTCCAAGATGCGGCAAAATTCCTTAACGAATGCGGTTTTGACGTTTCCGTTACCACGGATATCACGGCGCTTAAGAAACTGGCTACGGGCGGTTTGGAAGTATGGGCGGCTGCATGGTCGTCGACGATCGATCCCGACCTTTACCAGGTATACCATAAGGATTCCAAGGCAACCAGTATCAAGAACTGGGGCTACGAAACGATTTTTGCAGACAACGGTCAGCAATTCGGTTACGAACAGACGATCATCAATAATTTGAGCGAAATCATCGAAAAAGCGCGCGCAACGCTTAACGAAGGCGAAGATTTTGAGGAAGAAGGTTCCCGTAAATGGTATTATGCAGACGCGTTGGATATGATCATGGATCTTGCGGTAGAATTGCCTACCTACCAGAGAAACGATCTCGTCGTATATAATAAGACGGTTATCAATGCGGCAACGCTCAACCAGAACCCCACCGCAAACGCAGGCGTTTACGATCGCCTTTGGGAAGTAGATTACGTATAAGTTTCATTCGTAACCTTTCTTCCGAAAAATAAAAGAAAAGTGAAGAAAAGCAGATGGTTAAGTATATTATAAAAAGACTTCTTCTTTCCATTGTAATATTGCTTGGCGTATCGTTGATTTTGTACTGTCTTGTGCGCTTAATGCCCGTCAACTATCTGGAACAGAAGTTGGCGGCGAGCCTCGGCAGCAGCGGCGGCGATATCAGCTATGAGGAAAAGTTGAAGGAAATGATGGCGTATTATGGGTTAGACGGCTCTATTATGCAAGGGTACTGGGACTGGCTCGTAAAATTCGTGCAAGGGGATTTCGGTACTTCTTGGAAGTATAACCGTCCCGTTGAAACGGTTATTTTCGAAAATATGGGCGTGTCGTTCTCGATCTCGCTTGTTTCGCTCGTATTGCAGCTTGCGATCGCGATCCCTCTCGGGGTAAAGTGCGCTTGCAATCAGTACGGCAAACTCGACTATTTTGCGACCGTACTCACCATGATCGGTATTTCTTTCCCGACATTCTTCTTGGGAAGTATTTTGATCAAAGTCTTTGCGATTGATTTGGGGTGGTTCGAGGTTGGTAACATTCACTCGAACTTGCCCGTTACGGCAACGGCTTTTGAAGAATTTATCGACATGCTGTGGCACCTTGTACTGCCCGTATTCCTCTTGACGGTACTTTCTATCGGTTCTTGGTTGCGTTATACTCGTACCAACACCTTAGAGGTGCTTAACGCCGACTATATTCGTACGGCGAGAGCAAAGGGCTTGTCCGAGCATTCCGTCGTTTACAAGCACGTATTCAGAAATACGCTAATCCCGCTTGTGACCTTGCTTGCAGGCACGTTGCCCAGCTTGTTCGGCGGCGCTATGATCACGGAGACGGTATTCGATATTCCCGGTATCGGTAATATTGCCTACAAGGCGATGTTGGAAGGGGATATTCCGTTTATCATGGGCTATAACATGTTTATTGCGGTACTTACGGTCATCGGGATCTTGTTGACCGATATCATGTATGCGGTGGTCGATCCTCGCGTAAAACTTGGCGATTAAAGGAGGGAACGGTATGAAAGAGAAGAAAGACGTACTTAACGAAGTACCTGAAGACGTTTCCTCTACGGAGGATTTGCACGGGGAAAACCTGAACGACCGCGTTCGGGTGCTTTCGCCTGGTATGATGGTTGCGAAACGTTTTTTCCGTTCAAAACTGTCGGTTATCGGCTTATTGATTCTCGTGTTCTTATTCGTGTTTTCCTTCCTCGGTCCCGTATTTTCGCCTTGGGCGGAGAACGGAACGCCGATTAAGGATTACGATAACAGAAAAGAAATTATTCTTCCTGCTCGTATAGACTATATTACGGAAGACGGAGAAACGTACATTGCGTATGATATTACGGTAGAAATGCCAGAATGGAACAAGCGCGGCGACATTTCGTCAACGCATTTGCTTGGTACGGACGACGCTGGGTACGATTTGTTTACCAACCTCATGCTCGGCGGCAGAATTTCCTTGACCATCGGTTTTGTGGTTATCCTTTTGGAAACGCTGATCGGCGTTATCCTGGGCGGTTTGGCAGGTTATTTCGGCGGCTGGGTGGATATGCTCGTCATGAGGGTCGTAGACGTCATCAGCTGTATTCCCAACCTACCGATCATGCTTATATTATCAGCGACGCTAAACTCGCTGGGGATACTCGATATCAGCCGTCTGTATTATCTAATGATTGTATTGACGTTGCTCGGTTGGGGCGGTATCGCTCGTTTGGTTCGCGGACAGATTTTGTCTTTGCGTGAACAAGAATTCATGTTGGCTGCGAAATGTTCTGGGCTTTCGACGGGCAGAAAAATCTTCCGTCATTTGCTCCCCAACGTTATGCCGCAGTTGATCGTTTCCATGACGATGGGCTTGGGTAGCATTATCTTGATGGAAGCAACGCTCGGTTACCTCGGTTTGGGTGCGCCTTTGGGCACGCCTACGTGGGGGGCTATGATCAGTACGGCGGCGAAGCTGGAATATCTCTCTGGTTATCCTAATTTCTGGGTTCCGCCTGGAATCTGTATCACGTTGGCAATTTTGGCGTTCAACTTCGTCGGCGACGGACTTCGTGACGCCTTTGACCCGAAGATGAAGAGGTAAGAAAGATGGCAAAATCGACACAGAAATCTCATTATATCTCGGGTAGAGAATCTCGTAAAATCGCGCGTCAAAACGCGAAGATCACAAAGAAGTTTGAAAAAAGAAAACAAAGAAAGAACGTAGAGGCGGAATATTTGACCGAAATGAAAGACCCTGCGAATATCGTAGAGTTTGACAACCTCAACACCTATTTCTATACGGATACAGGCGTAGTAAAAGCGGTCAACGGCGTTACGTTCTCGATCCCTGCAGGCGCGACGGTGGGCGTCGTAGGGGAATCGGGTTGCGGGAAGAGTGTTACCTCACTCTCCTTGATGCAGTTGGTGCAAGGCCCAAGCGGTCAGATTGTAGACGGGTCTATCCGTTTCCGCACCAACGCTTTCCGACACGACAAGGACGGAAAAAAGATTCCCGTATATGAAACGGAAGAGGTGAACGGCGAGACGGTCTTGAAAAAGGATAAAAAGGGAAAGCCTATCCCCAAGAAAGATGCACTCGGCGGAAATATGTACGAAATGGACGAAAAAGTGTACGATATTGCCAAAATGCCTTTAGAGGCAATGCGTTCCATTCGTGGTAGAGAGATCGCTATGATCTTCCAAGAACCGATGACTTCGCTCAATCCCGTGTTTACGATCGGTAATCAGTTGGACGAAGTTGCATTCCTGCATATAGAAGGCATCTCCAAGGCAGACGCCAAAAAGCGCAGTATCGAAATGCTCAATCTTGTCGGTATAGCCGATCCCGAGGGCGTATACGAAAAATTCCCTCACGAATTATCGGGCGGTATGCGTCAACGTGTTATG
>SVIT01000020.1 GCA_015069365.1 Clostridiales bacterium
GCGAAAAGATCGGTAGCGGTTTGGTAAGCGTTATGGTTCGCGGTGACGTTGGCGCAGTTAAGGCAGCTGTTGAAGCTGGTACTGCAGCAGCTACGGCTCTTGGCGAAGTTATCGCAACGCACGTTATTCCTCGTCCTCATGCGGATGTTGAGAAGCTTCTTCCTTCCATTAAATAATTAAAACGCGTATAAGGGCGCATCTTCATCGCAAAAGCGGAACCCGTCCTCAGTCACGTACGCATAAGTACGCTCCTATTGGACGGAACCGCGCGTTTTGCGCGAACCTGCAACCCTTCTCCACGTTTTAGTCTCACTAAATAAGGAAAGGAGAAAAACAATGAAAGCAATAGCGTTACTCGAAGTGCAAGCTATGGTAGCCGCAATCGCCGGGCTTGACGCTATGGTAAAGGCAGCCGACGTAAAATTGATTCACGTGGAAAAACGTCTCGGCGGCAGACTGGTAACGGTCGTCGTAGAGGGGGAAGTTTCTGCGGTGAAAGCTGCGCTGGAAGCAGGCGCGGCAGCGGCAAGCCAAGTCGGCAATGTGAAGGTATGCGAGGTAATCGCTCGCCCTCATCCCGACGTTATGCGGTTTTTAACAACGGGTTAGAAGTTTGAGGCAAAACGCCTTAATAATTAAAAAACAAAAAATTAAAAAATAAAAATCTCAGGAGGATTTTAACAATGGAAGCATTAGGTATGGTAGAAACCAGAGGTCTTGTAGCAGCAATCGAAGCAGCAGATGCTATGGTAAAGGCAGCAAACGTAGTACTTATCGGCAGCGAAAAGATCGGTAGCGGTTTGGTAAGCGTTATGGTTCGCGGTGACGTTGGCGCAGTTAAGGCAGCTGTTGAAGCTGGTACTGCAGCAGCTACGGCTCTTGGCGAAGTTATCGCAACGCACGTTATCCCCAGACCCCACGCAGACGTTGAAAAGCTTCTTCCCGCTATTAAATAATCGTTTATTTATAATGCAGGAAACCCGTATCGCCCGTATATGTTTAGGGCGGGCGATACGGAGGTTTTTCAATCCCCGTTTTAGCGCGGCTTAACGGAACTTAATAGACAATAGGATACGCACGCATACGCGCACGCGTGTCTTTGAACGTACTTTATCAGTATTAAGAGAATTTGGAAGGAAGATTATGGAATTTTCAAACGCACAGATAGCGGAAATGGTTAAAAAAGTGTTGGGTGAAATCCAAGGCGGCGTTGCGCCTGTTTCGAAAAACAGCGATGGCGAAGTGCCCGTAGGCGTATCCAACAGACACATTCATTTGACGAAAGCGGATATGGAAACGCTGTTTGGGGCAGGGTATGAACTGACCCCCTTGAAAGATTTGTCTCAGCCAGGACAATATGCGTGCAAAGAAACGCTGACGATTATCGGGCCTGCAATGCGTCCCATTGAAAACGTACGCGTTTTAGGACCGCTTAGAAAGAAATCGCAGGTGGAAATTTCCGTAACGGATTCTTACGTTTTAAAGGTAAAACCGCCCGTGAGAGAATCGGGCAATTTGGCTGGCTCTGCGCCTATTACCATCATCGGACCGAAAGGGGTGGTGGAATTGAAAGAGGGCTGTATCGTAGCAAACAGACATATCCACATGTCCCCTGCTGACGGTGCGGCGTTTGGCATTAAAGACGGTGAAACGGTGACGGTTGACGTGCTTGGAAAGCGTCGTACCCGTTGGTATGACGTGCAGGTACGCGTTCATCCCGATTTCCGTTTGGAAATGCACGTGGATACGGACGACGCAAACGCGGTCGGTATCGGCAACGGCGCGAAGGTCAAGGTCGTAAAGGAGTAAGAAAATGTTAAGAGGAATCATCAGAGGAAATATCGTTTCCACCAGAAAGCAAGAATCGCTTATCGGGTCGAAGTTCATGGAAGTGGAAATCATGAAAAACGGCGAATTGACGGGGGAATACCTCATCGCCGTAGATAGCGTAGGCGCAGGTATCGGGGAAACCGTTTTGATTACGACGGGTAGCTCTGCACGTCTTGCTCTTCACAACGCAAACGCGCCTTGTGACGCGGTTATTGTCGGTATCGTAGATTGACGAAAAAAAATATCCAAGGTCAGTTATTATGGATTTGAAACAGATTATGCAAGAAGCCGGGATCGTTGGGGCGGGCGGCGCAGGATTTCCCTCATATGCAAAGTTGGCAGACGGGGCGGATATTCTCGTTGTAAACGGCGCGGAATGCGAACCTCTCCTTTACACCGATTACGCGTTTCTTCAAAAACAAATGCCGATGGTGCTTGCAGGCATCAAAGCCGTGCTGGAATACGCAAAGATTCCGCAGGGCTTGTTATGCGTGAAAGAACATACGGCAAAACGCCTGCGTTTGACGGACGGAACAAAGCTTGCGGATAGAATTTTCCTCAAGACCTTGCCCGACGTATATCCGATGGGCGACGAAATCAGCCTTATATATCAGGCGACGGGCAGAGTGGTAAGGCCTGGCAATCTCCCGATTACAGCAGGCGTTATCGTGCTGAACGTAGAGACGCTGTATAACGTGGCGGTGAGTGTGAAATTTTCCACACCCGTAACTCGCAAATGGTTGACGATCGCAGGGGATATCCCGCAACCGATCGTGGTGACGGTACCTGTTGGTACTCCCGTTTCCGAGTTATTTGAAAAGAATTCGATAGTAGTCCCTGAAGATTACGTCGTTTTGGACGGCGGACCTTCGATGGGTAAAGTGATAGATCCCGAGCGTGCGGTCGTAACCAAGACCACAAAGGGATTGTTGATTTTGCCGAGTCATATCCCTGCTGTGGAGAGCAAGTTCCTCGACGGCGATAAATCCATCGCGCGCGCGGAAACGGCTTGTTGTCAATGCACCCGCTGTACGGACATGTGTCCGAGGGCGTTGTTGGGATATCCTCTCGAACCGCATAAAATGGTACGCACGGCGAAGCAGGCGGCAACGATCATGCCGGAAATGGTCCTGACGGCGACACTTTGTTGCGGTTGCGGGCTTTGCGAAACGCTCGCTTGTTGTCAAGGCATTTCTCCGAAAGCGGTGATTGATCAGTACAAAGGCTTGTTGGCGAAAAATAAACTCCGCTACGTAGGGAAAGAAGAAGTTTTCCCTGCTCCCGAACGGGAATACCGCATGGTTCCGTCCGAGCGTTGGGCTAGCGTACTTGGCGTAGCGAAATACGATAAAGTTGCAAAATATATCGGTGAACAAACGGACTATCCTCACGTAGAAATTTATCTTCGTCAGCACATCGGCGCGCCGAGCGTTGCATGCGTACAAGACGGCGATATCGTGAAGAAAGGGGACAAGATTGCGGACGCCGCAAGCGGACTTTCCCTGCCTCAGTACGCGTCGATAGACGGTCAGGTCACCGTTTACCAAGATAAGATAATCATAGATAAGGTAATTGAGTAATGTTTAAGTCGATTGGTGTCATTGAATTAAAGAGTATTCCCAAAGGTGTAGAAGCAACGGACGCGGCGCTCAAGAGCGCAGGCGTCACCCTCGTTTCCGCACACCCTTCCTGCCCTGGAAAATACGAGATCATCTTGACGGGTTCGATCTCCAACGTATCTGCGGCAGTCAGCCACGTGCTTTCGAAATTCGACGGGTACGTGATTGATTCTTCCGTCATGGGCAGAATTGACGAACAGGTCATCACAGCGCTGTTCGGCACGCAGAAAACGGCACGGACGGGTTCTCTCGGTCTTATCGAGACTTTCTCCGCGGCGACCACCATCAAGGCGGCGGATATTGCCGTAAAGACGGCGCGCGTAGAGATTTTCGATCTTCGTGTTTCACGCGGTATGGGTGGTAAGGGCGTTGTTATGATCACGGGTGAAGTAGGCGACGTTACGGCGGCTGTCGAGGCAGGGTTAAACTATGCAAAACAGTCGGGACAGCTCTCCAGTACTTCGGTGATCGCAGCTCCTCACGAAGAACTTTGGAATCAATTATAATAAAAGAGTATTGATATAAGGACGAAATATGGAAAACATTAAATTCGTAATTGAAAAAAGCGCAAGAATCGACAAACTGGTCGACGCATTGTATGCGAAAATGCCTGAGATTGAATCGGCGCGCGGTTTGCTCGTCACTGAGAGTTATAAATCGACGGAAAACCTGCCGATCATCAATAGAAGAAGTGCGGCGTTTGCACACATTCTGCGCAACATTCCCATCGTGATCCGCGATAACGAACTGATCGTCGGTAGCGCTACGGTTGCGCCTCGCGGTTGTCAGGTATTCCCTGAATATTCCTACGAATGGTTAGAGGCGGAATTCGATACGGTAGAAACCCGTGACGCAGACCCTTTCTATATCAGTGAAAAGACGAAAGAGGAACTTCGCGGTGCGTATTCTTACTGGAAGGGAAAGACGTGTAGCGACCTTGCGAAATCGAACATGTCGCAGGCGGCGTACGAAGCGTTTACCGTACACGGCATGTTCACGCCCGGTAACTATTTTTATAACGGTATCGGTCACGTCAACGTCAATTATGAAAAGGTGCTCAAAAAGGGCTACCGCGGTATCATGGCGGAAGCGCAAAACGCGCTGGATAAACTGGACGTAAGCGATCCCGAATACGTTCAAAGATACAACTTCCTCACGGCTGTTATCGAGTCCTGCGAGGCTGTTGTCGAATACGCAAGAAGATATGCGGTGCTTGCGAGAACGCTCGCTAAGAAAGAAAAAGACGAAACGAGAAAGGCAGAACTGGAAAAGATCGCGTCGAACTGTATGCGCGTACCCGAATTCCCTGCAAGCGATTTCCACGAAGCATGTCAATCCTTCTGGTTTGTTCAGCTTTTATTGCAGGTTGAATCCAGCGGGCACTCCATTTCCCCTGGCCGTTTCGACCAGTATATGTATCCTTACTACAAAAAGGATATCGACGCAGGCAAGATCACGATCGAGCAGGCGCAGGAGCTTATTGACTGTATCTGGGTAAAACTCAACGATATCAACAAGGTGCGTGACGCAGGTTCTGCAGATGGTTTTGCAGGCTACGGTATGTTCCAAAATTTGATCGTCGGCGGTCAAAACGTGCATGGCATGGACGCGACGAACGATCTTTCGTATATGTGCTTAGAGGCGGCAATGCACGTTCCTTTGCCTCAGCCTTCTATCTCTATCCGTGTATGGAACGGCTCGCCCGATTCCTTGCTTTTGAAGGCAGGCGCGTTGACTCGTTTGGGTACGGGTTTGCCTGCATATTATAACGACGAAGTTATCATTCCCTCGATCATGTCCCGTGGTCTTACCTTAGAGGACGCGAGAGATTACTGTATCATCGGTTGCGTAGAACCTCAAAAGGGTGCCAAGACGGACGGTTGGCACGACGCGGCATTCTTCAATATGTGCCGTCCTTTAGAACTTGTTTTCTCCAACGGTATGGACAAAGGCGTACAGATCGGTCCCGAAACGGGCGACGTTGCACAGATGCGTACCTTTGAAGAAGTTTTTGAAGCGTATAAGACCCAACAGAGCTATTTCATCAAGCTCCTCGTCAATGCAAACAACGCAATCGACGTGGCGCATGCGACGAGATGTCCTCTTCCTTTCCAGTCCTGTATGGTGGACGATTGTATCGGCAGAGGAAAATCCTTGCAAGAGGGCGGCGCGATTTATAATTTCACTGGGCCTCAGGGCTTTGGTATTGCGAACAATACCGACGGTTTGTTAGCGATTAAGAAACTTGTCTTTGAAGATGGCAGCGTGACTTTGGCGGAACTCCGCGAAGCAATGCAGGCGAACTATGGCTATGGTCTGACGGGTAAAGCGGCAGAACGTGTCACGAACGAGGTTGCATGCAGTCTTGCGGAAGAGGGGATCACCGTTACTGAGGGCGTGATTCGTGCGATTTATGAAGAAGTGACTTCGGCAAACGCGCTTCCTGCGGATAAGAAAGCAAGATACCGCGAGATCAAACGTTTGATCGACGAAACTTGTCCGAAATACGGCAACGACATCTACGAAGCGGATATGTTTGCGCGTGAAGTGGCAAACACTTACACGAGAGAAGTAGAAAAATATAAGAACCCGAGAGGGGGCATTTTCCAGGCGGGGTTGTATCCCGTTTCCGCGAACGTGCCTTTGGGCGCGCAGACTGGCGCAACCCCCGACGGTAGATTGGCGTTCACCCCCGTGGCAGACGGTATCGGTCCTGCGTCGGGCAGAGACGTGAAAGGTCCTACCGCAACGGCGAACTCGGTGGCGAAACTGGAGCAGGACGTTGCCAGCAACGGTACGCTTTTGAACCAGAAATTCCATCCCTCGGCGCTTGCCGGTATGAGTGGGCTGACCAAATTCGTGGCGTTGATCCGTTCGTATTTCGATCAAAAGGGTATGCACATGCAGTTTAACGTTGTCACGCGTGAAACGCTGTTAGATGCGCAGAAGAACCCTGAAAAATACAAGACTTTGGTCGTCCGTGTGGCTGGTTATAGCGCGTTGTTCACGACGTTGTCGAGATCGTTGCAGGATGATATTATCAACCGTACGCAACAAGGCTTCTAATTTTATAGCTTAAGATTTCATTATTATAAAGAGATTTACATGAGTATATATAACACCAAAGGCAGAATATTTAATATACAGCGCTTTTCGATACACGACGGACCGGGTATCCGTACGATCGTGTTCTTTAAGGGCTGTTTTATGCGTTGCGCTTGGTGTTGTAATCCCGAATCCCAGTCTTACGATATCCAGCACATGGTGGAAAACGGCAAGGATAAAATGGTTGGACGCGACGTTACCGTGGAAGAACTGATGCCAGAGATTCTTGCGGACGTTAATTATTATAGAAGAAGTGGCGGCGGTGTTACGCTGTCAGGGGGAGAAATCCTCGGTCAGCCTGATTTTGCGAGGGATCTTTTACGGGCTTGCAAAGAGTACGGTCTGCATACCGCGGTTGAATCTACCGCGAATGCGCCCGTGGAAAGCATTGTTAAGATTTTGCCTTACCTTGATTTGTTCTTGATGGATATCAAGCATATGGATTCGGAAAAGCATAAGGAATATACTGGCGCGGACAATCATTTAATTTTGGAGAATGCGAGAAAGCTTGCGGAGAGTGACGTGGAGCTTATCATTCGTACTCCCGTTGTGCCTACGTTTAATGATACAGCGGAAGAAATCCGCGCGATTTCGAAATTCGCCGCGACCCTGCCTGGGGTCAGGGAACATCACTTGCTTCCGTACCATCGTTTGGGACAGGACAAATATGCGGGCTTGGGCAGGAATTATTCTTTAAAAGAAATTCTCCCGCCTCCGCAGGAGAAGATGGAGTATTTACTGTCGGTGGCGGAGGAGAGCGGGCTGCGTTGTCAGATCGGCGGCTAAGCAAGATGATCTTGCAGACAAGATAATCTTGTAGCTAGTCTTAGTGTCTTTTCGTGCGTTTTTTAAGATAGATACCTTTGAAACCAATTTAGGGGCTTCGGAGTTTGGAAACAATACGGCGTTGGACTTGCGTTTTCCCTTGGTCACGTACGCTTAGTACGCAATCAAACGTTAAAAATTAACATTCAACACAATACATATAGGAGAGAAATATATGGATTTCAAAGAAAAACCCGTCATAGTACAAGAGTTTGTACCTGGGAAACAAATTACACTTTGTCATATCATTGCAAACCCTGGTGAAGTGTTATACACCAAGCTTGGATTGGATCCGCAGGTGGATTATACGAGAAGTGCGATCGGTGTTTTGACGATTATTCCCTACGAGGGTGCGGTGATTGCCGCGGATATCTCCATGAAGTCTTCGGGGGCGGAAATCGGATTCGTAGACAGATTTACGGGTACGTTGATCATCACGGGTTCCGTTTCATCCGTGGAATCGGCATTTACTTCCGTGCGTGAGTACTTCACCAACAAATTGCATTATACTTGCTGTGAGGTGACCAAAACCTAATCGGGGCGGTCGATCGCTATGAAAAAAATTATGTTATTTGGCAGAGTTGCCGCAGGGAAGACTACCTTGACGCAAGCTCTGCGCGGCGAAGAAATCAAATATTATAAGACGCAGTACGTCAATTACCTGGATACTGTGATTGATACGCCTGGGGAGTATACCGAACGCCGTGAAACGAGCGGTGCTTTGGCGCTCTATGCCTACGAGGCGGATATTGTCGGTCTGGTGCTTTCCGCGAACGAACCGTATTCTATCTTTTCCCCCTGCTTGACCAGTATGGTCAATCGCGAGGCAATCGGAATTATCACTGGGATAGACAAACCCGATGCGAACGTGGAGAGGGTTAGACGTTGGTTGCAGCTGGCAGGTTGTAAAAAAATATTCCCCGTCAGCTCGATAACGGGTGAGGGAATTAAGGAACTCGCAGAATATTTAGAGGACGATGAGGATCGCGCACGCCGCAAAGAACAAGAGGCATTGCAGGCGAAGAAAACCGCGGCTAAAACTAAAAAGGCGGGGGCATGTACGCGTTCAACGGCAAAAAAGCCAACTGCGAAAAAGGTTGCGACAAAGAAAAAAGAGGGGTAACGGTATGAAAAAACGTGTCCTTGCGGCAAGCTTGATTGCCGTTTGTTTAGCGACGTTTACGGCTTGTCAATACGCTGTAATGGTACCGATATTGACGTTTTTTATGGCGTCTATGGGTACGTACTACGAGACGGGGCCTGATACCTATCAAGATTCGGTCGAATACATTGATCATCCAGCTTTTTTCCCTGAAACAATAGACGAATATACCGTCAACGATTATTCCTATACCCGCTATGAGTACATGGATACTTGCGTAGAATTGTTCGTGGATTTGACGGTGACCGAAACGCAGATGACGGACTTGATTAACTTGGCATTATCTGCTGAGGGCGTGCTGGCGCATCGCGACGCATATTATGCGGAAGGCTACAAAGAAATCGTTTTCTCCGATTATTATCGGATTAATGACGAGGTGGAACGTGTCGGGAATGCCGACGTTCAAAAGGTGATCTATAACTTCGAAACGGGGAACGTGATATACGAGTATTTTGATGCGTTTGACTCGGGCGTGTACGAGTTGAAGGACGTTGCGTACTTTAATCGGTTTGGGATCGACCAACAGGAATACAAGACTTATACGATAGAAAACAACGAATGAGGAGATACCTATGAGTAAGACGAAAGTGATTGCTTTTGCAAACAATAAAGGGGGCAGCGGTAAAACGACGACCTGCTCTAACGTTGGTTGCGCGATGGCGCTTGCAGGGAAAAAAGTGCTGATGATTGACGGCGATATGCAGCTCAATCTTACCATTTCTTTCTTTGATGAAGAAACCGCATACGATTATGCGCGCGGTGAGAAGAATATTTACCGTGCGATTCGTGATGAACGCGACCTTTCCGATTACGTTGTGGAGACGGGGATTAAGGGCTTGGATATCATTCCTTCCACGTCGCTGATGAGTTCGATCGAGTTTGATCTTTTTGCAAAATGGCAAAGAGAAAGCGTATTGAAAAAATGCTTAGAGCGCGTCCGTGCTAAGGGATATTACGATTATATTTTGATCGACTCGCCCCCCACCTTGGGCGGTTGGGTCATGAACGTGATGTGCGCGTCCGACTACGTTGTTATTCCCGTAGAAGCGAGCCCTTGGGGCTTGTTCGGGCTTGCAAACATGTTCGAATTCTGCAATCAAGCGAAAACGATCGCCCCGAAATTAGAGGTGCTCGGTATTGCCGTTACGAAAGCGGACGAAAGAAAGAAATATTTCAAACAGACGATGGAAACCTTACAAGATATGGAAGGGGCGCGTTTGTTTGAGAATTATATTCGCGTAGACAGCGCGGTAGAATGGGCGCAGGACAACAGTAAACCAGTCGTCCTCTTCAAGAAAACCAGCCGTAGCGCGAAAGAATACACAGAATTGACAAAGGAGATCATGAAGTATGCCAATCGGTAAAAATGCTATCAAAAGAGTGGAAAACAACGGATATTCTAACGTAAAGACGGCTGCGCCTGATATGGAGAACAGCCACGTGATCGCTTGTCCCGATCAACAGGTTGTGGAAAAGTTGGTTGCGCCCGTAGAAAAGGCGACTACGAAAAAGACGACGGCAAAACCTGCAACGAAAAAGACTGCAGCCAAAAAGCCTGCTGTGAAAAAGGCAGTTGCAACCAAGCCCGCAGCGCAAAAAGACGGCTTTGAAAGGGTCGGTTTGGGTTCGGATATGCCTTATTATCTCTTATAAGGCAGTGTATAACAAAAACGAGAAAAACGGAAAAGCTTAGGTCGGATCAAAATGCGGCTGGGTTTTTCCGTTGCCTTTTTATAGAGAGTTTCTCTCTAATCGGAGTAATTATATTAGGAGAATTTTAAGATGAAGGAAGTGGAAAAAAAGTATCAATGTATCCCGTTTTGGTCATGGAATGACGAACTGGATGAAGAGGGGCTTGTTGCTCAGGTCGAATGGATGAACGACAACGGCGTGGGCGGATTTTTCATGCACGCGCGCGGTGGGTTAAAAACGGAATACCTCGGGGAAAAATGGTTTAGCTGTATCGAGGCTTGTTCCAAAAAAGCGGAAGAGCTCGGCATGGAGTCGTATGCCTATGACGAGAACGGTTGGCCTTCGGGTTTCGTTGGCGGAAAACTCCTCGAAGATATCGAAAATCATGATAAATACCTGACCTATACGATCGGAGAATATGATGAAAATGCGCTGGTTTCCTATGAAATGACGGGGGCAGGGTTGAGACGAACGACTTCACCTTGTGAAAATTGCCTTAACGTTTACGACCATTACGCAGCGTCGACCGCCGATGTTCTCAATGGGGAAGTGGTGGATAAATTCATCGCGATGACCCATGAAGAGTATAAAAAACGCGACACGTATAGCCTCAAGGGTTTCTTCACCGACGAGCCTCAGTATTATCGTTGGGGCACATCCTTTACCCGCGTAATGCCTGATTATTTCAAGAAGAGATACGGCGAAGATATTCTCGATGGTTTGGGATTGTTGTTCGTGGAAGAAAAGGGATATCGTGCGTTCCGTTATAAATACTGGAAAGCAATGCAGGAACTCATGCTTGAAAACTTTGGAAAAAAGATTTACGATTGGTGCGATCAAAACGGCTATAAATTGACGGGGCACTACGTAGAAGAAACTTCGCTCGCCATGCAAATGTGGTGCTGTGCAGGTGTGATGCCTTTTTATGAGTACGAACATATACCTGGGATTGACTACTTAAGCAGAGGGATTAACCATGAGCTTGCGGCAAAACAAGTATCCAGTGTTGCGCAGCAGCTTGGTAAACCCCAAGTTTTGACGGAGACGTACGGTTGTTGCGGCTGGGACGTAACCCCGCAGGAATTGAAAGAGATTGCGGAAAGTCAGTACGTCGGCGGCGTGAATTTGATGTGTCAGCATCTTCTTCCCTACACCGAACATGGTCAGAGAAAACGCGATTATCCTGCGCATTACTCCAACGTAAATCCTTGGGTGAAGAAGAATTTTAAACAGTTCAACGATTATTTCTCGGTGCTTGGCAAGATCCTTGCGGAGAGCGATGAACAGGTCAACGTGGGTATGTTGCACCCGATTCGCAGTGCGTATTTTGACTATAAACGTTTCCCTGACGATGGAAAATACGGCGTATTTGAACTGGACGAGGCGTTGAGGAATTTGATTGCGAAGTTCACGAAGATGCAGCTTCCTCATCACTATTTGGACGAAACTTTGCTCGCGAAATACGGTAAAGTGGAAGGCAAGAAGCTGATTTTAGGAAGATGCGCGTATGAATTTATCATTCTTCCCAAGATCTATACAATGGACAAGACGACGGAAAAATTGCTCCGCGAATTTGTAAACGCAGGGGGCAGGGTCTTGTTGACGGACGAAAAACCTACTTATCTTGAGGGTGAAGAATTTAATTACGACTATCTTGAGAGCAACGTAACGTGGGAAGAAATTGCGGCGGCGCAGCCGTATGCTGTGAAAGAGGCTGGCGGGCTTCGTTCGGCAATTCGCAAAGACGCAGAGGGCAGAACGTTTATCTATGCGGTCAACCTTGGCGAGGAAATTACGGCTGAGTTCGAACTGAAAAACGGTAAATCCTTCCTTTGGTATGATATCCTCAACGATAGGTACGTAAAGACGTCCACGAAGGTGCATTTTGACAAAGGACAGTCGTATCTTCTTTATCTTAGCGATGAAGAGGCGGAGGATCTTCCCAAGCGTGCGCCTTTGTTCCTTGGCAAAGAATTTACCGTTTGCGGTGAGCCGAAAAATTACATTACCCTTGACTTTTTTCGTTTCTCGACGGACGGGGTAAACTATTCGGAGCCTTGGCATCACATGGGTGTTTTCAATGAAATGTTGGAACGTAGATATAAGGGGAAACTTTATCTCAAATACGAGTTCACGGTAGAGGATATCCCGACTGAGTGCGAGCTTTTGGCGGAAGACACCAACACGCTTGGCGTGGAGGTGAACGGTGTAGCGGTAGAAAGATGCGGATCTTCGGATGTGGAAAAGGCGCTGTATAAGTATAACGTAGCAAAACTCTTGAAAAAAGGTCTTAACGAAATCGTCATTACGATTGATTATTACCAGAGCGAACAGGTATATTATGCATTGTTCGGTGAAAACGTAACCGAGAGCTTGAAAAACTGCTTGGCATACGACACCGATATCGAAGCGGTTTACCTGAAGGGGAATTTCGGCGTATATGGCGAGTTTGAGAAAGGAAACTTTGACAACGTATTGCTTGGTCAGAATTTCCGACTCGGAAAACAACAAAAAACGGTAACCTCGTTGATTGAACAAGGCTATCCTTTCTTCTCGGGTGATATTGTCCTGAAACAGATGGTTACGGTGGAAGATGTGAACAGTGAATTGATTATCAACGACCGTTTCCAGATGATGGAAGTAAAAGTCAACGGAAAAGATATGGGCAAATTGATGTTTGGCAAGCGGTTGGATTTGTCGGGAGCTTTGGTGAAAGGCGAGAATGAGATTGAGCTCACCTTGACCGTGGGGAATAGAAATCTCCTTGGTGCATTCCATACGTTAGGGCAGGAAGACTTCGGCGTTGGGCCTTATACCTTTGAGCGTATGGGTACGTGGAAGAACGGCAAGAGCAGTATCCTGCGTGAGAGCTATTCCTTTGTAAAGACTTTGGTATAACGAAGCATAAAAAAAGCCCTGCGGTTTTCACACCGCAGGGCTTTACATTAGTCAATTAAAAGAACGCGGGGATTACGAGCGCGCCGATCACGAGCGCGCCAAGGGCGATACGGTACCAACCGAACACTTTGAAATCGTGCTTCTTTACAAAATCCATCAAGAATTTGATAAGAGCGATGGAAACAGCAAACGCAACAGCCATACCGATTAAAAGATAGCCGATTTCAGGGCCAGTTAGTGCTCCATTTTCCAAGAAAAAATCTAGTAATTTGTAGGCGCTTGCTCCGAACATAATGGGGATTGCAAGGAAGAAGGTGAATTCTGCACCGGCGGGGCGGGCAACGCCGATCAACAATGCGCCGATAATGGTCGAGCCAGAACGGGAAGTCCCAGGGATCAAGGAAAGCACCTGAAACGCGCCGATAATCAAGGCTTGTTTATAGGTGATATCGTGTACGCTTTGAATGGGTAGAGTGCGATTTTTATTGCGCTTTTCAATCACAATAAATGCTACGCCGTATATAATTAAAGTAAGTGCAATCACCAATGTTTCATAAGAAACCTTTAAAGTTCCAATTTTTGCACTAAGGAAATTTTCGATTGTTTCGTCAAATGCAAGACCTAAAACGGCAGCGGGAAGACAGGCAACAATGACCTTCGCCCACAGTTTTAAGATACCCATGTCTGCGACGAGTTTGGTTTTTACAGTTTTCATTGCAACGTTATCTGTCGACGTTTCTTCGTCTTTTGTTTCCGTCCCCTCTTCTTTTATCTCTTCCGACGTTTCCGTTTCTTCCGTCTTTTGAAGATGGAAGGGGAACAGACGTTTCCAGAACATAACAACAACGGCGAGGATTGCCCCCAGCTGTATCACGATTAAAAACAAATTGACAAAAGCCTCAGTTTGATTAAGTGAAAGACCATTAATGCTGTTAACCAACAGCATGTGTCCCGTACTGGAGACGGGTAACCATTCGGTGATCCCCTCTACAATACCGAGTAAAATAACTTTCAGTATTTCTATAAAATCCATAATCTGCTCCTTAGCGTATTTATATTACTTGCTTAATAAAAGTATAACATTAAAATATGTATAAAGTCCATTGTTTTCCGTCAAAAAAGTGGGAAATATGGAAAAAGGAGAAAATTTTTTTTCGTTTTGGTATTGCAATCGAAAAAAAAGTGTGTTATAATGAACTCGTAGCGATCAAAGGCACACCAAGGGGGAGCGTTCGTATCGGTACAAAAATATATGAGGGGGTACCGAAATGGCTCAGGGTACTGTAAAATGGTTTAATGCGGAAAAAGGGTATGGCTTTATTGCCAATGACGAAGGCGGCGACGACGTTTTCGTGCATTTCTCTGCGATTGTAGCAGAGGGATACAGAAGATTGAAAGAGGGTCAAAAAGTTTCCTTTGAAACGGAAGCTGATCCCAAAAATCCCGAAAAACTCCGCGCAGTAAACGTGCAGGCGCTTTAATTTCAAACCGAGAAAGAACCGTGTCGAAAGATACGGTTTTTCTTTATTCGTGTGGGGCAGGTACGCGTTGAATGGAAAAATATTTGTTTTTTGCCTTTTTAAAAGTACACCTGGGTGCATGAATTGTTTTCTTCTATATTAATAGAAGAAAAAAGTTTGCTTTTGACGATTGACAAACGCGATAGGATTGTGTATAATTAAGAAAACGAAAAGGAGGTCGAATTGTGTATCCGTACGTCGTCGTTTTTGGAATGGGATTTTACGATATCTTGTTGGTGATAGCTGTAGTTCTTTCGTTGTTTTTGGCGGATAGAATGGGGATATACCGCGGATTTTCGGTAAAATTGCAAAAGACGCTGATTTTTTCAATCGTTGTTGCGGTCGTGTGCGGCCTTGCGGGAGCGGTGCTTTTTCAGTCTGTATATGACTGGATTGACAAAGGGACGTTTTCTCTTAATTCGGGTATGACCTTTTACGGCGGTTTGATTTTCGGGGTTGTCTTTTTCCTGCTTGCGTGGTTTTTGCTTGGGAAATATTACTGTAAGAGCGACGAGGCGAAAAAACAGTTTGGAAACGTTGCAGATATAGCGGCTTGCATTGTCCCTTTGGCGCACGGTTTGGGGCGTTTGGGGTGTTTAACTGCAGGTTGCTGCCACGGAAAGGCAACGGACGCGTGGTATGGTATTACCATGCATACCGAGCAAGGTTGGCAAAAAGTTGTTCCCGTGCAGCTATTTGAAGCGATTGTTTTGTTTCTTTTGTCGGCGGTGCTTTTTTGGGTGTTTTTCAAAAAATTCGGTAAGGAAAACAAGGGAAGATTTCCGTTGCTTCCTACCTACGCGATCGGATACGGTGTTTGGAGATTTGCGATCGAGTACGCGCGTGGCGATGACGTCGGCGCTACCATCGTTTCTTTTTTAAGCCCGTCTCAACTGATTGCACTGTTGATGGTTGGGGCAGGGATTGCATATTTCTGCATTTGGTATTATAAGAAAAAGAAAATAATAACGTCTACTTGTGAGGCGAACACAGAAAATAACGTTGAGGAGCAAGAGAATGGAAAAGAAAGAAGCAATTAAGTCATTTGAAGAACTTTTTGGGGCGACACCGACCGATTTATTTACGGCGGCTGGTAGAATTAACGTCATCGGGGAACACGTCGATTATTGCGGCGGTAAGGTGTTTCCTGCAGCGCTCAATTTACGTTGTAACGTCTATGCGAGAAAACGCGGCGACAGCACGGTGAGAATGGCGTTCCGCGGCATTGATGGGATTGTGGAACTGGATACGAGTAAACTGGATAGTTACAGAGGTTTAAAAATCGGAAATTATCAGGCTGGCGTGGCGTACTTTATACAACAAGAAGGGGTAGAGATCGTTGGGTGCGACTTATTCTACGATTGTACCGTGCCATTTGGCAGCGGGCTGTCTTCTTCCGCGGCGATCGAGGTGGCGACTGCGGTTGCTTTCTACGAATACGCAGGCGTAACGTATGATAAGGTGAAGGTTGCCTTGCTCGCACAAAGGGCAGAGAATCAATACGCAGGCGTAAACTGCGGGATTATGGATCAATTCGCGTCTGCAATGGGTAAGAAAGATCATGCAGTGTTGTTGAACTGCTCGACGCTCGATTACGAGTATGTTCCTTTGCAGCTTGGGGAATACTGCCTTGTCGTTGCCAACTGCAACAAGCCGCATAACCTTGTGGAGAGTAAGTATAATGTGCGCCGTCAAGAGGTGGAAACGGCGTTGAAATTGATACAACAAAAGTTGCCTGTTGAGCACCTTGCAGAGGTGACCCCGAAGCAGTTTGCTGAGATAAAATATCTTTTGTCGGGGGTCGTTGCAAAGCGCGCGGAACACGTCGTTATGGAATGTGACCGTGTCAACAAAGCGGTAGAGGCTTTGAAAGCGGGGGATTTGGGAGAGTTGGGCAGACTCTTAAACGAGAGCCACGAAAGTCTCCGCGATCTGTACGAAGTAACTGGGAAAGAGTTAGATACGCTCAGCGGTTTAGCAAGGAAAGAAGCTGGCTGTCTTGGTTCGCGTATGATTGGGGCTGGGTTCGGAGGCTGCACGATTTCCATTGTGAGAAAGACGGCTGTGGAAGGATTTATCCGCCGCGTTGGCAAGGCGTATCAGGATTCGATCGGCTATAAAGCAAGTTTTTATGAAACCTCGATTGAGGATGGTATTACGGTAGAAAAGCTGTAAGAAGTTAACCTTTAATGAAAATGAAGGGGGCAGGTACGAGATGAAATACATAATCGCGCTGGATCAAGGTACGACGTCTTCGCGTGTAGCGCTGGTGGACGAGGGGGAACGTATCGCGGAGATTTTAAGCAGAGAGTTTCCGCAGATTTATCCTGAAGAGGGGTGGGTAGAGCATGACCCCATGGAGATTTGGTCCAGTCAGTACGGCGCGATGATGGAGTTAATCGCAAAAAGTGGCGTATCTGCGAAAGATATTGCGGCGATCGGTATCACGAACCAACGCGAAACGACGATCGTCTGGGATAAAGAGACGGGCAAGCCGATCTATAATGCAATCGTATGGCAATGTCGCCGTACGGCAGATTATATTCAAGAACTCAAAAAACAAGGTCATGCGGAAATGATACGGCAAAAAACTGGGCTTATTCCCGACGCGTATTTTTCCGCGAGTAAAATCGCCTGGATACTCGACCATGTAGACGGTGCGAGAGAACGTGCAAAAAAAGGAGGATTGCTCTTTGGTACGGTTGATACGTGGCTCGTTTGGAAATTGACGAACGGGAAAGAACACGTTACCGACGTTACCAACGCGTCCAGAACCATGCTATTCAATATTGATACTCTTGCGTGGGATGACGAGTTGTTGGCGCTGTTTGATATTCCTCGCGCCATGTTGCCCACGGTAAAGAGTTCGGGGGAGATTTTTGGGTATACCAACGTCAATGGGACGGAAATCCCGATTGCGGGGATTGCAGGCGATCAGCAGGCAGCGCTGTTCGGGCAGGGCTGCTATGAAAAGGGCGAGGGGAAAAATACCTACGGCACGGGCTGTTTCCTTTTAATGAACGCAGGGGAAGAACGTCCGCATAGTGAGAATGGACTTTTGACGACCTTGGCGGCGACTCTGTCGGGAAGAAAACCGCAGTATGCGCTAGAGGGGAGCGTCTTTATCGGCGGCGCGGTGATACAGTGGCTTAGAGACGAGCTTCGTTTCTTTACGGATAGCCGCGATGCGGAGTATTACGCGAGAAAAGTGCCCGATTCAGGCGGGGTGTATATCGTGCCTGCCTTTACTGGGATCGGTGCGCCTTACTGGGATATGTACGCGCGCGGAACGATCGTCGGGATCACGCGCGGAACGAAGCGCGAGCATATTATTCGCGCGGCGCAAGAGGCGATTGCATTTCAGTCAGCCGACCTCGTTTCCGCAATGGAACGGGACACGGGTATGCCGTTAAAGAGTTTAAAGGTGGACGGAGGCGCTTCGCGGGATGGATTTTTGATGCAATTCCAAGCGGACATTTTGGGCGCAGAAGTAATCAAACCGCTGTCCCATGAAACGACTGCTTTAGGGGTTGCTCGCTTGGCAGGATTGACGGTGGGCGTTTGGAAGGATGAAAAAGCTTTGGTCGCAGCGCAAGCGATTGATAAAAAATATATTCCCGAAATGTCGAAAGAGGAACGTGAAAAACGTCTTTCACAATGGCACCGCGCGGTGGAGCGCAGTTTGGGTTGGGAAACGCCTTAAAAGAAAAATGCCGATAGAATTCTATCGGCATTATATTATATGCTGTATTCTTTTGAAAAGGAAATTGCCAGTTTTTCCAACCGTTCTTTTGTGTTATCTTTTGGGTTGCAGGCAAGGTGCAAAAGAAGTTTTTGTAAAATTTCTGAAATTCTGGGGAGAGGAATCCCAAGTTCGGTGAGATCTTTTCCTGATAGCGCTAACTCTTTTACGCTAAAGGGAACGCTCTCTTCTTTCATCTGTTCTAAAAGTGCTTTCCAGCGTTTGCAGGTAGGGGCGATGGAAAGATCGTCCGTGCATGCGGAAAAATCGGCTTGTTTGACGAGCAATAACTCTTGTAAGATATCCTGATGAGTGACAAAAAACCGACGGAGTTTCGTCTCTTTCGTTTTGCAATCAAAATCGTACATGTGCCATTCGACCAGGGCAGGTATGCGTTGAATTGATTTTTTTGATGCGCGGAGACGGGCTAGGATCGCTTTTGCTAGCGTTGCGCCCTCTTGAGGATGCGCGTAAGAGTTTCCGTCGCGGAGCTTGCAAAAAGGTTTTCCTACGTCGTGCAAGAGTGCTGCAAGGCGTATGCTGCAATCGGCGTATTTGACTGCGCGGAGAGAATGTTCCAAAACGTCGTATTTATGGAAATCCGCCCGTTGCGCCATGTTTTTTCCTAGTGCGAGTTCGGGAAGAATATGCGCCAAGACGCCCGTTTCTTCCAGTAGTTTTAACCCTTGATAGGGACCGCCATCTACGCCGTATTTTGTATCGGCGGTAAGCAGTGCGGTCAGTTCGGTAAATATTCGTTCGGGGGAAATATCCTTAATAAGTTCGGCGTTTTCTTTCGCCCCCAAAAGACATTCTTCGTCGGGGGAAAAACCAAGTTGCGCAGCTTGACGAGCGAGGCGCATCAATCGTAATCCGTCTTCCCCGAAGACTTTTTTGGCGGGGGCTACGGTCGAAAGCCGCTTTTCCTTGATCGCGGTCAAACCGTCCAATGGATCGAGAAATTCCCCCTTTTTGATATCGTAGTATACGGCGTTAGCGGTGAAATCCCGTCGGCGCGCGTCCAACTCTATATCCTGCGTAAAATATATTTCAACGGGTACATGGGTGCCTCGTACGTACTTATCGGAGCGAAAACAGCTGTATTCGTACTCGATTCCGTCACGGTCCTTGCATTTGACGGTGCCAGTTGTTTTAAATACAGACTTGATTTCAAAACCCGCCTGCGTGGCGCATTCGGCAAACGTTTCGTAAGGCATAGGGGCGCAGATATCGAAATCGCGGTGAATCTTTCCCGCTTCGTCGGGGAGTGGGGTAAGCCCTGCAACCGCGTCTCGTACCGTTCCGCCAACTAGGTAAAGAGGGGCGGGACAGAGTTCTGCCAATGAAAACAGACCGTTTGGGATGACCGATTGTAGCTTTTTCTGCATTTTTCGCCCTCCTTTAAAAAATTTTTTACAATAACAGTATATCAAATTCGAAAATAAATTGCAATTCTTCGCAAAGTGTTATATAATATATCTGGTAAAAAGTTTTCGTTTTGCAGATTGAAAGGTGTTTTTTTGCGGCGGACGGAAAATACGTCCTTTTTACCGTTTTACAAAAGGTGACTATGTTTCAGATTATCCTCAACCCCGTATCAGGAAAAAAGAAAGCGTTAAAGAACGTACGCGTAGTAGAACAGATTTTGCGCGAGCGAGGTATTAAATATTCGTTACACCATTCTTGCGACGTTCACGACGCGGAAAATATCGCACGCCGTTTGACGGAGAACGGTGAGACTGAGATCATTGTGCTTGGGGGAGACGGAACGCTGAACGAAGTACTCAACGGGCTTACAGATCCTTCTGTATGTTCGATTGGGTTAATCCCCTCGGGTACGGGAAATGACTTTGCGGAAAAGCAAGGTATTCCTCTTGACCCTGAAAAGGCGCTTTTGCGTATTTTGGACGGGGAGGCGAAACCCGTTGACTATTTGGATATCGGCGGTACCCGTTGTATGAACGTCGGGGGGCTTGGTATCGACGTGGACGTTTTAGAGCGTTGCAAAAAGGGTAAAATGAAAGGAAAGCTGAAATATCTTTTCAGCTTGATCAAGAGCTTGTTCACGTTTAAAGGATATCGCGTCAAGATCATCGGGGGCGGTAAGGAAGAAACGCATGACGTATTGATCTGCGCGGCTTGTAACGGTTCATTCTTTGGCGGTGGAATCAAGATCTGTCCTCCTGCGGATACGTCGGATGGAAAAATGGATATCATCGTGGTGGATTGTATCGGCGGTAAATGGAAGATTGTCAAAGCGTTCATTCAGCTGATGAAAGGCAGGATTGTCGAATATCCCTTGACGACCTACTTCCGTAGTGATGAGGTGGAATTTATTCCCGAAAACGATTGTTCGATACAGCTTGACGGAGAGTTGTACCATAACCATGCGTTTACTGCGAAAATTTGCAGTGGTTTAAAGATGTATTAATTTAAAAGACGGGGGGCAGGTATGCGTTGAATTACATATTCCCCCTAAACAAATAAGGCGAAAAGATGGCGATAGGTAATTATAAAAAAATATTAGACAGACTTCCGCAAGGGGTGTTTGTGTTTGATAGAAAGCTGCGCGTAAAATTCACGAACGCGGCGTTTCGCCGTTCTTTTTCAGGAGAGGCAAAATTGCAAGGGACGTTGGCGCAGGTGCTCGGGTGTAAAGAGCAGGGCGTGTGCGGTATGGGCGCGGCTTGCGGTTATTGTGCCTTTCTTCGCGTTATGCAGGCGTCGGTTGCGGAAAGATGTGAACAGTCGGAGACGATCCATACTACGGTCAATCACGGCGATCATACGGACAAAATATCCATGCGTATCCGTGTATTGCCCATCGATGAAAAGGGAAAACTCTTTTTGGGACTGACGGACGGTACGTACCATACGGAAATAGAAAAAGAAATGCTTTCCGCGCAACAGATGCAAAGAAGATTGTTGCCAGCAGGAAAGAGTATGGGCGGCGTCAATTACGCGTACATGTATATTCCCCGTTTTGGCGTGGGGGGCGATTTGCCTGAGGTGTACGAGTTACAAGGTCAAACGTACGGCGTACTTTCCGACGTTTCGGGAAAGGGTATCTCCGCGGGTATGCTGGCGGCGTTTTTGAAAGCGGCGTTTGATAAAAAACAGCCTAACCTTGCCGTAGCGTTATCGAATTTGAATGAAAAATTCTCTGAATTAAACCAGGATGAACGTTCTTATATCACCGTTTCGGCGGTGCGCATTGACAAAAGAGAGGGCGTGTTGCGGTATTCCGTGGCGGGGCACAACGTGCCGATTTTACTGAAAAATTCTTTTGGGATCAACGAAATCGAGGCTCCTGCGCCGCCTATTTCCAACTGGATGCCAGGATACGTGTATAAGGAAAATGAAATGCCGTTCGAGGCGGGCGACGTACTGGTCATGTTGACGGACGGGGTAACGGAGTGCGTTAACTCTGTAGGTGAACAATTCGGTATTGAGCGAGTCGAGAGCGTCTTAATGCAATCCCACGGCGCGGAAGATTTTATCGGGAAACTGAAATCGGCGTTAAAGGTGTTTAGCGGCGGAGAGTATTCCGATGATATCACGGCGGTGGCATTTGATTTGTAAAAAGTGGGGGCAGGTATGCGTTGAAAGCGGATATTTGCGCTTATTAACATAAAAATCGACAACAAAACGAGGTGTGATTTATGGAAATCGTTAAATTGTATCCCGAATGTAAAGACAATATTTGGGGCGGTGTAAAACTGAAGGAAAAGTACGGCAAGCAGACGGGAAAAGAAATTGTCGCGGAGAGTTGGGAGTTGTCCTTCCATAAGGACGGCCCGACCCGTCTTGAGGACGGTCGCACGTTGCAGGAAACGGCAACGGCTACCGATCTTGGAAAGAACTGCGAGGGATTTCCTTTCTTCCCGATGTTGGTAAAGCTGATTGACGCGAAGCAGGATCTGTCCGTGCAGGTACACCCTTCGGATAGCTATGCTTTGAAAAATGAAAACAGCTTCGGTAAGACGGAGATGTGGTATATCGTCGAGGCGGAAGAGGGAGCAGGAATCTATCTTGGGTTCAAACGCGACGTGACGCAGGAAGAATATGAAGCGGCGATTAAAAACAATGCTTTGACGGAACTTCTTAATTTCTTCGAGGTGAAAGCGGGGGATTGTTATTTCATTCCTTCGGGGACAATCCATGCGATTGCGACGGGGTGTTTGATCTGTGAAATTCAGCAAAATAGCAACCTCACCTATCGCGTTTACGATTACGGCAGAAAGGATAAAAACGGCAAGGAAAGAGAACTGCACGTTGATAAAGCGTTGAAAGTGACCAACCTTACTAAGTATGAATATACGCCGTTGAACTTGCAGACGGAGCAGGGTGAGCTGTTGGGATTGAGCCGTTATTTCACGACCACGTCCGTTTGCGTTGACGGAGAGAAAGAAGTTTTTGCGGATGAGAACTCGTTCAAATGTATCACGTGTGTGGACGGCAAAGGGAGTATCGACGGAAAAGCGATTTCTTGCGGAGACAGTTGGTTTGTCCCTGCTGGGTACGGACAGGTAAAACTGGTCGGAAAAATGACCCTGATCATGGCGGAAGTACGCAAATATTACGTAGGTATTGATCTTGGCGGTACATTCATTAAAGGCGGTATCGTGGATGATTTAGGAAACATCATTTATTCAGGTAAAACGCCTACGGAAAGTGAAAATGGGGCAGACAGGGTCGCGATGAACATTGCAAACCTCGTCAAATCCCTGCTTGAAAGAACGGGTCTGAATACGGACGACGTAGAGGGTATCGGCATGGGTGTGCCTGGTATGATCGACAGCAAGGAAGGCAACGTCATCTATTCGAATAATTTGCGTTGGAAAGATTTCCGTATCGGTGAAAAGGTAGGCGCGTTGACGGGTCTGCGCGTGAAGATTGCGAACGACGCGAACGTTGCGGCGCTCGGCGAGGCGAAATTCGGCGCGGCGAAAGGCTGTGAAAATATGGTTATGTTCACGCTCGGCACGGGTGTAGGCGGCGGTATTGTTGCAAACGGACGTTTGCTGGAGGGGAATAAATCGGCTGGTGCGGAGATCGGTCACATGGTGATTGTGGACAATGGCGAACAGTGCACTTGCGGAAGAAAGGGGTGCTTAGAGGCGTATGCGTCGGCGACGGCTTTGATCCGCGACACGAAACGCGCGATGGAAGCGCACAAAGATAGCAAAATGTGGGAGATCGGCGATGTAGAGAAAGTAACGGGGAAGACTTCGTTCGATTATCAAAACACTGATCGGTATGCGAAAGAGGTAGTGGACGGGTACATTAGACGTTTGGCGTACGGTATCACAAATATTGCCAACATTTTCCGTCCTGAAGTCGTACTGCTTGGCGGCGGCGTATGCGCGCAAGGGGACGTACTGGTAAAACCGTTGCAACAGCTTTTAGATAAAGACATTTTCGCAGGGGAGCTTGGCCCGCAGGTCAAGATTAAGATAGCGGAACTGGAAAACTCGGCAGGCCTTTTGGGCGCGGCGGCGCTTTTGATGGAATAAGCGCGAAAAAAATAAAGACTTTGGAAAAAAGTAGTCAAAAACAGTTGACAAACCTTAAAAAAAATTCTATACTATATAAGCGTTTTGATGAAGAGCGCTTATATAAGCACTGTTAGCTCAACTGGATAGAGCGTCGGTCTACGGAACCGAAGGCTAGGAGTTCGAACCTCTTACGGTGCACCAACCAGACACACGTCCGCTCCCTTGGATTTTAAGGAATGGCGACGTGTGTTTGTGTTTTTACCTCGTTTTTTCCTAACGTTCCTATGCCGTACCCGTTTAGCCCTTACTCTCTTATGGTCTACACGGCTAATCTTGACTATTTATCGCCCGATTTTCTGCCCCGAAAATCGGGCTTTTATCATATATACACTATATATATGGTCAAAATCGGCTATGGATGGCAAGCAATATCACATGGGTGCACCACGAAAAACGGTATCCTTTCGCAAAAAATATCGGGGCATCGGGGCAGATTGAAAAAACATAAACCTTTAAGAAAAAAAATTTTTATCCTATAACGTAGAATAACGGGACAACGGGGCGCGACGGAAAAAGCCGTCGCAAACTGCCCCGATGCCCCGATAATTCCACGGAAGGTATGGACTAAACAGGACTGCCCCCCCCGAAAGGGGGATGCCCGAACGGGCAAAACAGGGTTAGATTTCCATAAAAAATCGCTTAGGGGGTGGGTGGGACAGGAACACCGCCTTCTTGCAAAAATCACACAAAAACACGCGCTCACGGTTAGTTGACCGTGGGCGTTTATCATTTCACAAAAACAAGGAGAATCATCAATGAAAACAACGAATATTTACTATATCATAGACACTTCGGTTAAGACACGCGGAATCGTGGCAAACCGCATTAAGCAAAACATAACAAAAGTAGCACGGGCATTAGAGTTTTGCCCCTATAAGACGAAGTTGCATATTGTATTGAACAAATAAATGAGCATGAGAAAGTTATAAAGGCAGCGCCTATTTTAGGCAAGAATGGTTAAAAAAGATAAAAAAACAATAATTTGTCATAAAAAAACATCAAAACGGATATTGACAAAAATACTTGATAATATATAATGTGAATGGATTTATCAAAAGATGTTCTCTAGCATTCATTGACTTTGACTCGTGGGAATATGAATACGCGTTGAAACTTGGTGCGAAATACTCTTAAGATGAAGCATAACTAAATAATCTTATATACTGACACGGCGCATAGCTCTTAACTGGGCTATGCGCTCATTTTATACCAAAAAACAGGAGATAAAGACTATGCAAAAAATCAAAGCGGTTGCTTATGCTCGGTATTCGTCGGATAAGCAACAGGAATCAAGTATCGTGGTGCAACTCGGCGCAATCCACAGGTTTTGCGAAATGCACAATATCGAACTTATCCACGAATACGTAGACGAAGCGCAAACAGGCACAAATGCCAACCGAAAAGAGTTCCAAGAAATGATACAGGATGCCCCTAAACGGGAATTTCGCTTCGTAATCGTCCACCGAATGGATAGATGGGCGCGAAACGTTGACGATGCACGACACTATAAAAAATTGTTGTCAAAATACGGTGTAAAAGTCGTAAGTGCATTAGAAGAATTCGACGAAACGCCCGAAGGTGAATTCTTTGAACTGCTCTCTATGGGTATGGCGGAACTGTATTCCAAGAAGCTCGCCCGTGAATCCCTTGCAGGTGTACTCGCAAACGCCCGTGAAGGCAAAGTCCACGGTGGTATGCCCCCACTTGGATATACAGAT
>SVIT01000021.1 GCA_015069365.1 Clostridiales bacterium
AAAAGGCTGCTCAGCAGGCTGCTTTTCAACAGGTTCTTCCTTTTTCGCTACGGCATCCGTCTGGTATACTGCTTGCTTATCGAACTTGATATAGGATTTTCCGCTTGCTTCCGTACCCGTTTCCAACACAAACGTGTTATCTTCAGGACAAACCTCTACGACCACGCCGCAGATACCGCCGATGGTCTTTACCTTGTTACCAGGCTGGATTGCATTCAGCATATCCATTGTTTCCTGCTGTCTCTTCTGCTGAGAACGTCTGTTGAAAACCATAAAAACAATGATAATCGCCAACAAAATACCCATCATTATCCAGGTACCTACACCGCTACCACCGCCATTGTTTGCACCCGAATTACTCAACAAATTGATTAACATACATTTTCTCCTTTACAATGTGCCTGACGCACATTACTTTTAATACAATTATAATATCCTTTTTTTTCCTTTTTGGCAAGTGATTTTTCAAAGAAAATCTCAGATTTTTCTCTTTTCACCGTTTTTTCATTTCTCTTTTTCGTCAAAAAATGCGTTTTTTTAGGGAAATATAAAACTCAACGCATACCTGCCCCTATCATTTTTGTTTTTTCTTGGTTTTTGTCCGCGCTGCGAGAATATTGAGCAAAACGTATACGCCAACCAAAAGAACCACTGCGGCAATCACGACCGTATACATAATCCACGGCTCGATGAGTTTGTCGAAAAGATACAGATTGCAATCGGAAACGTCGCGAAGCGCCTCCAGTCCCGCCGTCGGCAATCCCTGCGCACCCATTTCCTCAAAGACACCGCTTAACGCATGGTTACGGAGCAAAGACGTGCCGTGCGTACCAGGCAAAAACGCGAGCGTATTGCGCAAGCCTGCCGAAAAGGAAGAAATAGGCATATACGCGCCGCAAAGGAACCCATAGCCCGCGCTGACAATCGTACCTACAGCAGACATCGCACCCTGCGAGCTCAAGGGATAGCACACAACGGAAGAAAGCGCCGTACCGAACAGCACCAACAACGTCACGTCCAAAATCAATAACAGCACGTCGGCAAAGGAAAGATACCAACCGATCACCGAAAGATAGACAAGCCCCATCGTGAGCGCAACGAAACTGATAATCAATCCGTTGAGAACAGTCGCGATATAGTAGGACAACGCCAACGAATGCGGAGATACCGGCGCGATCGAAAAATCCGCTTTCGCCCCCGTCACACGGTCCTGCACCATGAAAAGGTTGGCGCAGAACGGCACCGTCACGGTGCTGACCGCAAGCAGCGAAGAAAGCAGTAACCCTCCAACCAAACCTTTAATCAAAGAATCGTCCACCAAAAACTCGGGAGGGAGCGCACCGCGGAAACTATCCTCGTACACATTATAAAGAAACGTCGCGTATAACACAAGCAAAATTATGGGAGTAATCAAAGAAGTAAAGAACGTTCCTTTATCCTTAAAGAACATGGAAACGTTGCGTTTTATCATCGCTCCGCAAGCTTTCATCTCGTACATGCCCTTACTCTTCATACATTTTCACCTCGCAAACTTTTTCCTGTCGCCGCTAAAAATACGTCGTCCATCGCCCCTTTTGTAATCTCGTAATCGCGGAAAATTTCGGGGTGTTTCACGATTAAATCAGTCGCCTCTGCCGTGGCGGATAATTCCACACGATACCCATCCGCGGTTTTTTGATAAGGTTTCCCCAGACGCTTGACCTCCTCTTCCTCTACTCCGTACAGAGAAATATAATCGCCCGTGTATTTATTCTTTAACTGCAAAGGCGTACCCTCTGCCGCAATTTTACCGCTGTCGAGAATAACGATATAATCAGCGTCTGCCGCTTCTTCCATGTAATGAGTTGTCAAGAAAACGGTCATATTTTCGCGCTTTCTCAACCCATCGATAATTCCCCAGACCGACTTTCTTGTCTGCGGATCAAGTCCCGTCGTCGGTTCATCCAAAATGAGAATAGAGGGTTTGTGAATGAGCGCCCTCGCAATGTCCACCTTGCGTTTTTGCCCACCCGAAAGTTTCCCAATCGGACGAGAAAGAATGTCCCCCAAATCAAACATCTCTTTCAGCTCTTCCAAGCGCCTTTCAAACTCCTCGCCACGAATGTCATACAAAGCCGCGCGCGTCTTTAAATTTTGATACACGGACAAGGGTTTATCGAGGACGGAATTTTGAAAAACTACCCCAAGTTCACGTTTGATTTCACTAAGGTTTTCGTCGAGATTTTTACCCATAATCTCGACCATGCCCCCATCTTTTTTTAATTGTCCGCACATAATGGAGATGGTCGTACTCTTCCCCGCACCATTTAATCCCAAGAACGCAAACAGTTCCCCTTTCTTCACCTTAAACGACAGATTCTGTACTGCTTTTACCTCTCCGTAGCTCTTGTATAAGCCCTTAATTTCAATTACATTCTCCATACTTTATCCTCAAAGATTGTCATAAATTTTAGTACCGCGCTTTTTCAGCCACACCGACAATACCGCAACCGCAACTGCAAAAACTGCAATCCAAATCGAAAAATACGCCCAGACGGGTAAATATTTACCAAAGAGGAAATATCCCCCGATTGTTGCAAGGCATAACCCCCAACCGCCGAACATACCGATCATAACGGAAATGCTTTGTTTAACCGCGACCGTTTCGTTCGTCCAGTGCAAGTTGGGCAGTTTTAAATTTGCCGCCAAATCCATCGCCGCGAACAAGGACGTACCGACAATGGCAACCGCCACCGTCAATAGTATTTCCCACCATACGACGTCCATAACAACCCCCATCAAAACGCCGATCAATGCGGCGGGCACCGCCGTCATCGTAATATGCAGGATCAGTTTCGCCCTCAAAATCAGCCAACTGTCCACGGGTAAGGACCGCCCGATCCAGATGGATTCCCCCTCGATGGACACCGAACAAGCCGCAATCGTATTTGAGGACGCTAACATCAACGTAATCACTCCAACCAACAAGCCCATGGATTCTTTCAGCATCGGCATCGTCTCCACAAGCCCTGGTGTCAAGCCAAACAAATCGTTGTTCACGAGCGCGAGAACGCCTATAATCAGCATCATAAACGTACCCATACTTGCATTGATAAGATAAGTAGGGCTCTTGATTAAACGCAAGAACTCCTTTTTCACGAGCGCTTTTTGCGGTGAGGACGTTCCAATCTTTTTCTCTCTATAACGAGCATAATGCTCCCCGCGTTTTACGGTCGCCACGCGGATATACGTGCGGGACATCAAGAGATATGCTAGCGCAAAAATTCCGCCGAAAATCACCAAGAACAACAGCATACCAAGAGGCTTTCCCGTCGACGCATGGCCAAGCTGTGCAAAGGGAAATAAGAACGTTTTCATCTTCGCGCCAAGCGCCTCACCATTCGCAAGCACGTATGCCAGGTATTCGTTGACTTTAGAATACAGCCAAAACCACACCACCATAAACGACATAACCCCAACCACTGTGAAGAGGTTTTTAAAGGGCATCCTTGCCGTCAGCCAAGCCAACCCCGCGCCGATCAAACAACAAATTCCAAGTATCCCAAGCGGTGCCACAACCAGCACGAGCAAGCACCCTACAACCGCCGCAAAACTTACGCCAGCGACCAAGAAATACTGTATCGATGTAGGCACGAAAACCAACCCGAAAAACAATAAGGAAATCAGATACAAGCCTATCATTCTCGACAGCAAAATCGCCCAAGTAGGTATCGGCATCGACAGTAACAAATCGTTGTCCTTTGCCTCATATAATCGGGATTTTGCAGTAAACGCACCGCCAATCACACTCAGTCCGCAACCGATCAATCCGACAAAGGCAAAATAAAGCCAACCTCTGCCTTGCGCCACCAACGGTTCGCACAAGGTTTCGCCTAAAAACCAAAACATCGCCCCGACCGCCCCAAAAGCATATACCATCAAGGCAATAAACCCGATCGCAACGCCCTTATTGCGGTATTTTCCGTCTTTCCCTATCAGGAAAAAGGACGCAAAACCCAACAGCTGCTTTTTAATTAATATTTTCAGCATATTGCCCCCTTATTCCACCAATTCCAGAAAGACGTTTTCAAGGCTGGTATCCCCTTTCACCTCGTCCATGGTACCCACCTTTATCAATTTCCCGTCCTTGATAATCGCGACTTTATCGCACAGTTTTTCCGCGACGTCCAACACGTGCGTAGAGAAGAAAATCGCACCGCCGCGCGCGCAAAGTTCGTGCATAAGCTCTTTCATCTGATGCGCCGCCTTAGGATCAAGCCCCACGAACGGTTCGTCCATAATCATGAGCTTCGGTTCGTGTATCAAAGCGGAAATCACCGCCAGTTTTTGTTTCATACCATGCGAATAGGAAGTGATTGGTTGCGCCAACACGTCCGTTAATCCGAACGTTTCCGCATATTTTTTAATACGCTCCTGACGGACGGTTGCTTCCACCCCGAAAACGTCCGCGATAAAATTGAGGTACTGTATCCCCGACATAAAACCGTACAGATCAGGATTATCGGGAATATAAGCAATCCTCGCCTTACACGCGCGCGGATCTTTTTTTATGGAAATGCCGTCCACGTAGATTTCCCCCTCTTCAAAACCGAGAATTCCGCAACAATTTTTAATCGTCGTGGTTTTCCCTGCGCCATTGTGGCCGATAAAACCGAAAATTTCCCCTTTTTGAATATGCAGGGAAACTCCGTCTACCGCCTTTTTCTCACCGTAACGTTTCGTTAAATTCTCTATCCGTAACATGATAACCCCTTTGTTGATTTTTAGTTGATATCAAAATGATATCATATATATAACGTTCTGTCAAGTGTTTTCACAAATATTTTCAAAAAAATACGGAGAGTCCCCTCTCCGTGATGTATCTCATACCCTACCAGGGTCAAGGGACGCGGTCCCTTGCGGTGTGACTGTGGGGGCGAGTAGCCCCTCGCAAAAGGTAATCTTAAAAACAAGGCATTGCCTTGCGTAATTAGCCGCCTTTGGCGGTTTGAACCGCTTTGCGGTTAGTGGCGCAACCTAATGGTTGCTTGATAGAGGCATTATTCCGCCTATCGGCGGCGACTGCCGTCGAGGCGCAAAGGCTCCGCCTCTGCACACCGCAAGGGACCACGTCCCTTGACCCTAGGTCGGTCGCCGCGTTAGCGGCTTACCATTTGCCCTCACCGCCGTATTTTTGATAAAATTCACGGGCAAAGTCTTTCACGTAGCCGCCAAGGATCGCGTTACGCAAACCTTTCATCAGTTTATGCAGAAACGTGATATTATGCAAACTGAGCAACATCGCCCCGTACATTTCGCCTGTATTGATCAAATGACGAAGATACGCTTTGGTGTAGTTCTTGCAGCAATAACAATCACATTCTTCATCCAACGGCGTGAAATCTTCCTTATATCTACCGTTCCTTACAACCACTCTGCCATGCGAGGTCATTGCCGTACCGTTACGCGCAATTCTCGTCGCTAAAACACAGTCGAACATATCCACACCGCGAAGCGTCCCCTCGATCAAACAATCGGGTGAACCGACGCCCATCAAATACCTGGGTACGTCGTTTGGCAATAATGGCTGTAAATAATCAAGCAATTCATACATCAAAGGCTTGGGTTCGCCAACGGACAAACCGCCGATCGCGATACCATGTTTCACGAAAGGTAATGTGCGTCTAAGGCTCTCTCCGCGCAGGTCTTTATACATGTTCCCCTGCACGATGGGAAAGAGGGCTTGCTCGGGCTTATCGTGGAATTTGTAACATCTCTCCAACCACGCCGCCGTACGTTTCATTGCCGCTTCTGCCTGCGCATGATTATATCCGTACTCGCTGCATTCGTCAAACGCCATGATAATATCCGCGCCGAGGTTCTGTTCTACCTGCATCGCCTTTTCGGGCGTGAAGAAATGCTTACTACCGTCGATATTCGAGGAAAATTCAACCCCCTCGTCGGTGATTTTATTCAATTTCCCAAGAGAAAATACCTGGAACCCGCCGCTGTCCGTTAAGATCGGCCTATCCCAGTTCATAAATTTATGCAATCCGCCCGCCTTTTTTACAATTTCGTCACCAGGACGCATGTATAAATGATAGGTGTTGGACAGAATAATCTGTGAACCCGCCTCTTTTAAATCGCGCGGAAAAACCCCCTTGACCGTTGCCTGCGTTCCGACGGGCATATATACGGGGGTTTCAATATCCCCATGGGGCGTATGCAGTATACCCGCTCTCGCACCCGTTTCGGGGTCTGTTTTAATCACTTTAAAAGAAAAATATTCGTTGTTCATATCAGTATCCGTTTTTTATTTTTTCTATGCCGATTATAGCATATCCAACTAAAAAACGCAAGGTTTTTTGCAAACATACTTTTCCCAACAAAAAAATGCGTTTATTCACCGCATGCACTGTTTTTATTCATTTATGCATATTATTCACAAAATATACGAAACAATATAAAAATTATCTTTATTTTTCTGACAAAATTGATTGACTTTATAAGGAAATAGGAATAAAATAAACACGTTACTTGAAAATACATTATTTATTTAAGGAGATTTTATTATGAAAAAAATCATTGCACTCACGTTAGCAACAGTTGCGGCTTGCGCAACGCTTAGTCTCGCTTCTTGCAACAAGCCCCAAGACGAAACCCCCGCTTTAAAATTGATCGATATCGAATTGACTCAAGAAGAATACGCTTTTGCTGTCAATAAGAACAATACCGAATTGCTTGCTAGCGCAAACGCATATCTTGCAGAAATTCAATCCAACGGCGCTTTCGATGCAATCGTAAACAAATGGTTTGGCGACGGCGAAGCTCCCGTAGGCTACGACGTAGGTACGTATGACGCAACCAAGGATCAGTTGGTCGTTGTAACAAATACCCCCTTCGAACCCTTTGAATACACTGGCAACGATGGTAAATATTACGGTGTGGATATGGAATTGATGGCAGGCTTTGCTGAATACCTTGACAAAGAGCTCTGCATTATCGAACACCTTGACTTTGACACCATTTGCGATAAGGCAAACGAATATCCCAACGGCGTAGTTGCGGCAGGCCTTACCGTTTCTGCAGACCGGGCGGCAATCGTTAACTTTACGAATTCGTATTACTCTGCAAGCCAGAAATTGATCGTCGCAGGTGACGATACCCGTTTCGACAATTGTAAAACGGCGGCAGACGTAGAAAATATCTTAAAAACGCTTGATAAATCCACCACGATCGGATATCAGAACGGTACGACTGGTGCATTGTATGTGAACGGTGACGAGGAATGGGAATTCACTGGTTTCAACGTTACAAAATCTGGTTACAGAACTGCAGCTCTTGCAGGGCAAGCTTTGGTAAACGGCAATATTCAATGCGTAGTCGTTGACGCAGCTCCCGCTAGCGCAATCGTTAAAACGCTTAACGCGATGAACTAATTTCATTGCTTGAATCGTTCCCCGTTTCTTTGAATCGGGGAATTTTTTAAGGAGAATCATTATGAGTTTTAAAAATTTCGTCTTTAGATGGAATTTATTTTGGGAAGACGCAACCCAGCCCGTTTATATGGATAAACTTGCAGAAGGATTAAGAAATACTTTCCTCATTGCGGCAATCGGGTTTTGTATCGGGTTTTTACTGGGGACAATCTTGGCGATCTTCAAGCTTCTGCCCAAGAATAGCAAATTGGGGAAAACTCTCTCTACAGTAGCAGACGTTTACGTTGCAATCTTCCGCGGAACGCCCATGGTCGTACAACTATTGGTCGCATATTACGTGCTTCTTCCCCTTTTCGGGCTTAAAGCGCCCGCCCTCACCGTTGCCGAAATTATGTTCGGTTTGAACAGCGCCGCATACGTTTGTGAAATTATGCGCAGCGGTATTCTCTCTGTTGACCCTGGACAAATGGAAGCTGGAAGAAGTATGGGGTTGAATTATATTCAAACCATGTTTCGTATCGTCTTCCCACAAGCAATTAAAAATATTCTTCCTACACTTGGAAACGAATTGATCACGTTGGTTAAAGAAACCTCCGTCGTCTCCTTGGTCGGCGCAACTGATTTGTTCTGCGCATTCCAATACATTGGGAATAATAACTATGAATATATGATTCCTTATTTGATGATGGCATTGATTTATATCGCCGTAATCATCATCTTAACCTTGATAATCAAATTACTGGAAAGGAGATTACGAGCAAGTGATAAGCGTTAAAAATATTTATAAAAATTTTGGGAGCTTGCAAGTCTTAAAAGGTGTCAGCTGTGAAGTACAAAAAGGTGAAAAAGTTGTTATAATCGGGCCCTCGGGCAGTGGTAAAAGCACACTTTTACGCTGTATGAACTTGTTGGAAATTCCTACCTATGGAGAAATTTGGTTAGAGGATAAGTTGCTTACCCCTATCGACCCCTATCTGCATTTTGAAGTTATTCGCCTTTCCAACACCTACCGTGCAGCTTATCAAGTCTTAAAAGAAAAAAATCCCGAGCTTTCCGATCAAGAAATCGACGCGGAAGTAATCCGCGACATCAAAGCGAATGATCTTCTGAAAAAGAACGAAGGTAAGGAATATAAACAAGAAATTAAACGACTCTTCAAACAAAGCTATATCGACATCAATCTCGCACGACAAAAGGTGGGAATGGTGTTCCAGCATTTCAACCTCTTCAATAACTTGACAGTGTTGAAAAACCTGACCCTTGCGCCAGTGATGCTGAAGCTCAAAACACAAGAAGAGGCCACCCAAAAAGCGATGGAGCTGTTAGAGCGTATCGGGCTTGCAGATAAAGCAAATGCGTACCCCGCCACCCTCTCGGGCGGGCAAAAGCAACGTATCGCAATCGTACGAGCCCTCGCTATGGAACCGCAGGTAATGTTGTTCGACGAGCCCACCTCTGCTCTCGATCCCGAAATGGTCGGCGAAGTATTAGAGCTGATGAAAGAAGTCGCTAATGAAGGAATGACCATGGTCATCGTTACACACGAAATGGGATTTGCAAAAGAGGTATCCGATCGTATTGTATTCGTCGACGAAGGTGTGATCAAAGAGGAAAACAATCCTAAGGATTTCTTCGAAAATCCTAAGGACGAACGCTTGAAAGAATTCCTTTCTAAAGTATTGTAAATCAAATGTATACAAAAAACAGCGGAACGCAAAATTCCGCTGTTTTTTCATTTCAACGCATACCTGCCTAGCTGATTTCTCTGCTTTCGTGGCAGCAGAAATAAACAATCTGCCGATCTTTAGACAGCGTCTTTACAAGATTCACCGTGTCTTTAAGGTGCTTTTCATCCAAATGCACGAAAGGATCGTCCATGACGATAAACGGCTGTTCCGCCTCGTACATATTATCAATCAGCGCAAGTCTTAAACAAAGAGCACAAATGGCGCGTTCCCCTGCGCTCAAATGACGATCCTCACGATTTTCCCCATTCCTTTCAAACATGATACGAAAATCCTTGTCCATGCTGATCTTTTCATTTAACACCCTTTCAATCGCTTGGGCATAATAGGAAAATCTATCCTTGATCGGCGCAACGTACTTGTCCTTCAAGTTCTGTTCCGCGCCTTGCAGAGCCTCGATCGTATCCACTAACAACGCGTGCTTTTCCTTGTACGCAGTCAACGTCTCTTTCGCAATCTCCAACTCCGATTCCAGATCAGGCAGTTTTTCCACGTACCGTTCCGTCTCCGAAATCCTCTTATCGCAATCCGCCAAATTCTTGCGGAGTGTTGACAATTCTCTGCGAAGTTCCGTAGAATCCGCCCCCAACTCTTCAGGACGCTGTGTAAGCAAGTTTTTCTCTTTGTATTCAGCGGCTTCCGCCCGCGCGCGCGTATATTCTTGCATACATTTTTCATACGCCTCGGCATCAAGCTCTAACGCCGTCAACCCGTCCATGGTACCCACGTCTTCCGTTAAATCATATTTTTTCAGGATTGCAGACAACTCGTTTTTATTCTCTTCCGTCTGGCGTAAAACCGACTCCCTTTTCTCCGTATACGTATCGCGGTCAACTTGTAAAGAACGGCACTTTTCCACGTCTGCCTGCAAGCGGTTTAACCCCAGCTGCATATCTTCCTCTACCGCGCCGTAGCTTTGCAAAAATACGGTGATTTCACTGCGCAGGCTTTCCTGCTCTTTTATCTTTTCTTCAATTTGGCGGACGGTTTCTTCTTCCTCTTTCATCATCATGCGAAACGCCTTTACGTCCTCTTCCAACGCATTGAAGGCATACGTTGCACCCGCCTCGCTATAGTATCCGTAAGGAATAGTAAACGACAGAATTTTTCCCTCTGCTTCTTTCATATCCGTCTGCAGCTTCGCCGACTCCAGATGCAACTGCGAGGAAACCGCTCCTTTCTCGGTATTACGAATCTGTACTTGCGCCGCGATTGCCACAACTGCCCCGATTGCCGAAAGCGCAATCCCTACCGCTTGCACCACAAACATCAATCCCACGCCGATACCCAGTAATGCGAGGCCGACTATCAGCAAAGGCAGCCTCCAGTTTCTCTTCTTTACTGGCTCGGCTTGTTCGGGCGAAAGAAGACGGGCGGACAAAGCTTTCCACTCCGCGTCCTTGCGCCGATAAGTATCTGCAGCGACACGCGCCTGAGACAGTTCCTCTTCCGTCGGGCACTTGACAGAAAACTTACCTTTCAGCTCCTTTTCACGCTCCGTTTCCGCGCGGTGGCTAAGCGATTTAATCTCTGCCGTCAATACGGTAAGACGCCCGATTTTTTCCTGCTGAGCGCCAAAAGTCACCTCGGTTGGCATACCGTCAGAAAAACGTTCTTCCATCTCGATTAAAACGTTCTTCTTTTCCACGTCAAACTCTGCGTTTTTCAAGCTCCCTTGCAAAACGTCTGCCTGACGAGCGCATTCCCGCAAAACCGCGCGTTCTTGCGCTTTAGGAATTCCTCTCGGATATTTTTCTGCTAAGGCTGTCAGGGTCGTTTTCAGCGTTTCCGCTTGAGCAGTCATTCCGTCCAGACGTTCCCATTTTTCCAGCAGGATCGCTTGCTCGCTCACAGCAGCTTCCTCTTTTTCCAAGACGGAAATTTTCTTACAAAGGCGCTCTCTTTCTACGTATTCCGTTTCCAGACCGTCGCTCATGTCTTTCAGGTTTTCTATCTGAGCCATGAGCTCTTTAATCTGCGTGTTTTTCTCACTGATACGGTCGTTGTTTCCCCGCGCGGCTTTGAGATTCTTCTTCGCTTTTTCCAACGCCTCTATCGCCTCTTCAAAACCCGTCTCTTCCGCGGCGCCACCGCTGCCATTTAACCGTTCGTTAATGACATGGGTGGATGCAATCTCAATTTCGTCGGCTGTAATGAACACCGTTTTCTGGAAAGATTCCTCATCTAAACCGAACAGATTTTTACCGATTTCTTCCCCAAAATCCTCACATGGAGTGCCGTTGCAATACACCCGAACCTCGTCGCCTTTATTGCTTTTCTTATCGAAAAAACGCTCTATTTTATACTGCTTTCCGCCCTTTTCAAAGGTCAAATTCCCCCCAAACTTGCCGCCTGCAAACGGATAAAAATGCTGTCTATCTTCAAAATTTTTACTCTTTGCCGTATAGGATGGCAAGCCGTAAAACATCGCCTTAATAAAGGACGCCAACGTACTCTTCCCAAAACCGTTCTTCTCACAAACGCAAGTTATATTTCCGTCAAACGTTCCGTCAACGTCATGAAGTTTTCCGTAATTTTCTATATGATAGGAGAGTAATTTCATCATTCCACCTCACGCGCAGACAGCGCTTTTAATCCAAGCGCAATCACCTTTTGCTTGCGTTCTTCCGACCAGTCCGACCGCGAAGAAACCGATCGGATAAACTCACCGCGCAGTGAAACGTCCCCTGCATAATCCTCCACGTTGAACTTCCGCAACGTTTTATCCTTGACGGACACAAAATAGCAAAGCGACGACAAAAGGTTTTCCGTATCCTCTGCCAACCGCTCGTTATCGTAAGAAATCTCTCCGATAAGATTGATTCGATACAGATTATCCAAAGAAAATTCTACCGTCTTTTTTACTTTTTGATAAGCGGCATACGAAGTATCCGTATCGCTTACGTCCACAGTGACCTCGTGAATCGTTCGCTTTGCAAAGGGAACAAAACGCGTGTTTATACTTCCGTCAATCTCCAACAAAACGAACCCTTTTTCACCCATTTCGTCAAAGCCGCGCCCCTCCAACAGCCGCTGTACGCATACCTGCCCCTATCGTCCAACTTTCCTTCTTCGTAAGAATGGATATGACCGAGCGCTAAATAATCAATATGCTTGTCCGCCAATTTTCCAAGATGTATCTTATCTACGCCCGTCGCCGTAGCAGTCTGCCCATGCAAAAGCACCACGTTGATTTTATCTCCGTCCAAACGCAAAGTACTATAAAAAGACAGCGCGTTCTCCCTACTCATTTCCAAACCGCTCACGGTAACGTCCTCATACGTATACGCCGACCATTCTCCTAAAAACGTCTTTAAATTTTTCAACCCCTCTTCCACGTACGATTCTTCCCCATCGTGATTACCGCGGAGATACAAAAAATCAATTTCAGGGTTGCCTTTGACAACGTCATAAAAAAATTCTTTATCCCGTTTCAACGGTCTATCCGAATCGAACACGTCGCCCGAAAGCAAGATCGCGCGCACCCCCTCTCTTTTCGCATAATCCACCATGCGTTGAAAGGTCGCACGAAGTTCTCCCCTCCGTTCTTCCGCTTTCGCTTTGGGGAGCTTCGCTTCTATTTTCGAGCCGAGGTGTATGTCGGCACAATGTATCATTTTTAGCATACTTTTTCTCCTATTTTCTCGCAAGTATACAATCTCAACGCATACCTGCCCCTATCCTCTTCTAAAACCAACCGTTTCCGTAGGATAAAAATTCTTCAGGGATTTTGGCGACGTACGGACTGGGTGCGGTCTCTGAAACTCCGTTATAAACAGCCCTCGTCAATACAAGACGCTTTTTCGCGCGCGTGATCGCAACGTAAAACACTTTCCGTTCTTCGCTTTCCTCACGCTCACTCTTTGCATAATATGCAGGAAAGTTTCGATCGTCTACGCCAGCCAAAACAACCACGCCAAATTCGCAACCCTTCGCCTGATGCACGGTCAATAATGGGATTTTCCCTTGTTCGCCAAGAACAATCCCCTTGTTTCCCGTAATGTCGGCATTGAGAATAAGCTCTCTTAAAAAAATCTCACCGTTTCGTCCATTGCGGTTCTGTAACGCTCTATCCAAAGCGCGAAGCCCTTTTTTATCCGCGTTGGAGCGTACCCTTTGATGGATGCGCATACGTTCTGTGATGATGGGCACAAAATTTTCCACCTCATGCACATTCATTTTGTTTGTCAGCTCGTTCAAAAAAGCGTAAAGCTTTTCAAACTTTGGAAGGTGCCTTTCAATAAATGTCCGACGTTCCTCCTGTGTAGGAATCACGTTCTCCTGTATAAGCCTTACGAGCACTTTGCCCGTCGCTACAATATCGCCGTAAGCGTTGTGTGCCGCTTCGTTCACGATCCCGTACCGTTCGCAAAGGGTGGACAGACGAAAATCAGGCGAGTCAGAAAGAAACTGCTTTGCAATCGCCAGTGTGTCATACTCCCACACGATATCCAAAGTGGGCAAACCGTTTTCCAGAAGCTGCCGACGAATCAAGGGCGAATCAAAACGGTAGCTGTTGTGACCGACCAAAATACAGCCTTTTACAAACGCAGAAAATTCTTCCAGAGCCTCTTTCGCAGAAACTCCGTTGTGCGCACGAATATACTCCAAATCAAAACCGTGCGTTTCATATGCGCCCTTTTCAATAGGAACGGTTGGCAGGATCATTTTATCAAACGAGGCGATCACATTGCCTGCTTGGTCAATACGTACAGCCGACAGCTGCACCATCTCGTCTTTTCCAAGATCCAACCCCGTTGTTTCGGTATCGTAAACGACAATATCCCCCCTATAAAGTCCGTCAACAAGGACATGGTATGGGTCATTGTGAAGATATGCCTGCGGATCAATAAAGGAAACAATGGACGCACCCACCTTATCATGACGGCGCATATCCTCTATCGTTTTCACCCCGACCAACTTTACGTACTTTTGCGCAATGCGTTCTAAACTGATTCTATCGTTCCTATTCAGAATTAATTTTATCACCGCCAGCAAATCCTTTACCAACGGATTTTTATAAAACTGATAGCCGTCCTCCGCCGTAACAAACGCAAGCTGTTCCTCTTCAGAAACCTCCGCATTAAACTCTTCAAAAGCACGTGCCAAAACGGCAAGATAGCCGTTTGTTCTCGCCATAACACAGACGTCGGACGTTCCGCTTTTTTTAACCTTTTGCAGATACTTATAGATTTGATACCCCTCTTCGCGGCGGTTATCAAACCCCATACAAAGGATCTTTTCCCCTTGTTCCAAACTGTTTACACGGATTTTTTCGGGACAATATTTCCCGACCAAACTTGGATAACTCGCCTTTAAGTATCCAAAAGTCGCCTCAGTCAACGTTTGTGTAGAACGGTAATTTTGCGAAAACATATACGTCTTGGCAGAAAATTCTTTGATAAATTCACTCAAGACAACCTCGGGTTTTGAACCGCGCCACTCGTAGATGGACTGAAAAAAATCCCCGCACATCATGACGTTATTCTTTCCAAAAATACGGCGCAGGACAGAATATTCTAAAAGACTGGTGTCCTGCATTTCGTCCACAATAATATAACGATACCGTTTCTCCCAACGTTCGCGCACTTCTTTCTCACGCAAGTACCTGCTGGCGAAAATAATCAGATCGTCATAATCCGCGCGGTTGCTTTGGCGAAGGTGATTATCATAACTTGCCACAAGCTTTCCAACGTGGCGCTGCATGCCTTGCTCAAAGGCTTCATCTCGCACCTGCCCTTCTCGTTTCGTGTTAAACGAGAGTAATTCCGCATACTGTTTCTCACGGGTAGAGCGCAAAATCCCAAACGTCGTAAGATAATCTTTTTCTTCGTTGTCCGTATAGACGTTTTGTTCTTCACGAATATGTTTTAAGGCGCTGACAAGGCTTCTCAGCGAGTCTTTCTTTCTGTAAATATCAAACTCTAAGAAAGTATCGTCATCGGGCAGTGCTTTCCCTTCCCAAATCTCAAACTGTGAGGAAAGAATACTGCGGAGCAGTTCTTCCGCGTCCACTTCATCGCAAACAATCGCCTCGCTGAACCGATCGCCACGAAGACGGTTTTCTTCACGCATCAAGCGGTAGCAAAAGCCGTGTATCGTACGAATATCCGTTTTTTCTCCTTTCTCTCCCACATAGCGAACCACGTCCGTGCGCATTTCGTCGCAAGCCTTTGTGGTGAAGGTCAAACACAAAATCTCTTCAGGTTTCGCCAAATCTTGGCGCAAGATATTGCCGATCCGATTCGCTACGGTAAACGTCTTACCCGTACCGGCGCTGGCGAATAGAATTAAGTTGTTTTCAAGATCGCCTATCACCCGCGCCTGTTCTTCACTCGCCCGACGTTCCATATCCTCTTCCTTGCTATAATTATACCCATCTATTATAACATGGTATGCGATAAAAGTCAACACCTCGCCTCAAAAATAAACACGCCTTATAAACTGTTCAACGCATACCTGCCCCCATGAAAAACAATAATCCCCTGTCTTTCGGCAGGGGAAATATTTTTCGTATTCAGTTGTAAGAATGCACCTCTTTTACAATCCGTGTCTTTCCGAACTCAATTTCGATTTGCGATGCTTGATCGCGCTTTTTTTACGAATTTTTTCTATCTGCATTCCTCACGAAAATTGTTCATTGGATTTTACCTCTCTTTTCCTTTTTTGCTAAAGTACCGTGTCGTCGTAAGGACAAAAATCATTTTCCTTCGTACCTCCTTTAACAAATTTTAGGACTGCCGACATCCCGTCGGTAGGTGGTTATCTGTACGTCGGAGTATCCTCGTCAGTTTTAATCTTACGTGAAGTTACACAGGTCATTACGGTGTACCTCCTTTGCGTATTTCCCGTTACTATCGTTCTACGGTCACGCTTTCCAAGCACAGTGCAATCCGTCGATTGCATTTTTTACATCGATGTATGTGTGTTTTGTTTTTTCGTTATTCTCCTATTTAGGCTAACGCCTCATCATGGGAAGGAATCATCGCTTTTCGTACCCTCCTTTCCTTTTTTCCGTTGCCGTGTCCCTACGGCATCTTGCCGACCCTTGTCGGTCCCTCTTATGCGTTCATTGGGGTTCCCTCTTTTATTTTTATGAAAGTTTCAAACATTTTCTGTTTGTTTCTTTCTTTTGTACCTTTATTATAGCAGAAATTTTCCATTTGTCAATAGGTTTTTAGAAAAAATTTTTGATTTTTTTCAAAATGAAAAGGCAAAACACCTCTCAATCCCTTTTATTTTCTGAAGATTTTACCACCAAAAAAAATTAAAAAACAACCGATTTCACGCTTGGAAAAAGGCTGTTTTTTCTATATTATTATAATTTAATGCCGAAAAATTCGGTTTCCCCCTTGCCAAGTTCTTCGCACAAAAGCTCCGCAATAAATACTCGCTTTTCCTCAACCGTCGGGTTTCTGAAAAGATGTTTCCAGCGAAATGCGCGATAACGTTTGGGGTACATACTCTTCAAAGAGGGAAAATGGAATTCCCCGCCGACGCAGACAACGATATTAATCTCATCGCCGCCCGATACCTCGCGCCAGTCCAAATAATCCTTTCCCTTTTTGAATCGGCAGATATACACGCAACTGCTGTCACCGCCCTTTTGATAAAAGTATTCGAAAAGGAATCCTTTTTCCAAAATCGGACGGGTCAGCTCTTTCACGCGTTCCGCCATAAAAACTTCATTCATCGCATACCTGCCTATACCTTATTGCAAAACCGCCTTAATTCTTCTGAGCCCCGAACCGCAGCTTTGTTCTTTTTGGATTTTGAATTTGCCCAGTTTTCCGGTCGATTCTACGTGTGGCCCGCCGCAGATTTCTTTGGAGAAATCCCCGATTGTATAGGTCTTGACTACTTCGCCGTACTTGCTTTCAAACAAGCCCGTAAAGCCCTCCGCCTTTGCCTCTTCCAACGTAATTTCTTTCATAACGACGGGGATATCTTTTTCAATCACTTCGTTGACAAGATCTTCTACCGCCTTGATCTGTTCCGCAGTCATGGGCTGAGGAAGGTTGAAGTCAAAACGCAATCTTTCTTCCGTAATATTAGAACCTTTCTGGTTAACGTCGGGAGAACATACTTTTTTTAATGCCGCATGCAACAAGTGGGTTGCCGTGTGCAACGCCGTCGTCGCTTCCTTATGATCGGCAAGACCGCACGCGAATTTCTGCTCACTGCCAGCCTTACTCTTATTTTGATGTTCTTCAAACGCCGCTTTGTAGCCGTCCAAATCTACTGTATAGCCCCTTTCTTTCGCCATTTCGTCCGTGATCTCTACGGGGAAACCGTAGGTGTCGTACAAATGGAACGCCTGCTTGCCGCCGATCGACTTTTCCGCAACGTATGCAGGATCTTTCTGCGCCATGAACATATTCTTGCGTTCGATGCCGTTGAGGCATTTTTCAAATTCTTTCAAGCCCTGCTGTAAGGTCTTGTTGAATTTCGCCTCTTCTTTCGCAAGTTCTTCCGCAATCTTCGCCGCATTGATCTTGAGTTCGGGATAAACGTCTTTATACTCTTCGATAAACGCTTCGGAAATCTTCGCAAGGCTTGCTTCGGGAAGGTTGATTTTTCTTCCGTAACGCACTGCACGGCGAATGATTCTGCGCAAAATATAACCCTGGTCGGTGTTGGACGGAACAATACCCTTTTCATCTCCAAGCATAAAGGTCGCCGTACGCGTATGGTCGAGCAACACGCGGAATGCCTTGGTCGTTTCTTCGTCTTCACCGTAGGTTTTACCCGTCAATTCGGAAATCGTCTTGATGGCATTTTCGAAAATATCCGTTTCGTAAACGCTGGTCTTGCCGTTGAGTACGCACAGTGCGCGCTCTAAGCCCATACCCGTGTCCACGTTCTTTTGCGAAAGCTCGGTATAAGAACCGTCCGCCTGCTTGTTAAAGCGCATGAAAACGTCGTTCCAAATCTCAAGGAATGCACCGCAGTTACAGTCGGGATTACAGGTAGGCGAACATTTCGGTTTACGAATGACGAACATTTCGGTATCCGTACCGCAAGGCCCAGTCAAACCCGCAGGCCCCCACCAGTTGTTTTCACGAGGCATGAAATAGATATTCTCTTTCTTAATCCCTGCTTTCTCCCAAAGATCCGCCGCCTCGTTGTCGCAAGGCAAAGTATCGTCACCGCCAAAAACGGTAACAGCCAGCTTGTCCGAGGGAATGTTCAAATACTTTTCCCCAGTCAAAAACTCGTAACTCCAAGGAATCATTTCCTTTTTGAAGTAATCCCCGAGCGACCAGTTGCCGAGCATTTCGAAAAACGTACAGTGTCTTTCATCGCCAACGTCGTCGATATCCCCCGTACGTACGCATTTCTGCACGTCGGTCAGACGGTTACCCGCAGGGTGTTTTTCCCCTAACAGATAGGGAACGAGCGGGTGCATACCTGCCGTCGTAAACAAAACGGTAGGGTCGTTTTCAGGAATAAGCGACGCGGAAGGGATTACCTTATGCCCGCGGTCTTTGAAGAAATTGAGATACATTTCTCTTAACTCTTTAGCTTTAATCATAATTTTTATCCTTAAAATAGATTTATTCTTATACATTATATATGTGAAAGCGGTTTTTTGTCAAGCAATCACGCGCCTACAAAATACCTTTTTTCCCAAAAACACCGTTGGATTAGTTTTTCATCAACTCGTACCCAGTCTTGCTGTCCTTGACCGAATACCCAAGCTCCGCCAGTTTCGCGCGCAGTTCATCGCTCTTGCCCCAGTCACGGTTCAATCTCGCCTGCCAACGTTCTTCCGCGATTGCCTGCACTTGCGCAGGGATTTCGGAAACGTTCTTGCTCTCGTACCAAGCGATATATTCCTTTGCGCTGCGGCGGAATAAACCCAACAACCCGTACGTCTTTCTAATCTGCACCGCATAGGAAAGCGCCGAGAACAAATCCCCCGAACCGCCAGCTGCAAGCAATTTTTTCATTTCCTTGAAATACCCGAACAGGTTGGAAAGTGCCAACGCCGTGTTAAAATCGTCGTCCATGCAAGCGTTGAACTCGCCGTCTACTTTCTCTGCAATCTCCGCCGCGCGCACCGCCTCTTCCCCCGTTAAGGTCAATTCCATACCCCGCAGTTTATCCATGACTTTGTCTACGATCGTAAGGGTGGAATAGAACTCGTACAAATGCTTTTCCGCATCGGGGAATAAGCTGTCCGTAACGTTGATATCGTTGCGGTAGTTGGTCTGAAGAAGAGCAAATTTGATTGCCTCGTCCGAATATTTTTCCAGTAAGTCCGCAAGGAGCAAACTGTTCCCCAAGGACTTACTCATTTTCTGACCGTTGACCTTAATCAATCCGTTATGCGTCCAGTATTTTACAAACTGTTTGCCAGTCAGCGCTTCCGTCTGCGCAATCTCGTTTTCGTGGTGAGGGAAGATCAAATCCCTGCCGCCGCCGTGAATATCAATCTGGTCGCCGAACGCCGCACGGTTCATAGCAGAACACTCGATATGCCAGCCCGGTCTGCCTTGGCCCCAAGGGGATTCCCAGTAGATTTCGCCCGGTTTCGCGCTCTTCCACAGCGCAAAATCGTACGCATTCTTTTTCTCGTCGTCATTATCGACGCGTACCCCGTCCAAAGCGTCTTCGATATTACGGTTGGACAGTTTCCCATAGCCAGGGAAAGATTCTACGTCAAAATATACGTCTCCGTTCTTCGTTGCGTATGCATGCCCCTTTTCAATCAACGTGCTGACAAAATCAATGATGTTATCAATATTTTGGGTCGCTTTCAACCAAACGTCAGGATCGTCTACGTTGAATTTTTCCATGATCTTGTTGATATTCTCAATCATCTGCGCCGCATATACGTCGGCAGGAATCCCCGTCTCGTGGGATTTTGCAATGATTTTATCGTCTACGTCCGTATAGTTTCGCGCATAGGTAACGTCATACCCTAATTTTTTCAGATATTTACGCATGATATCATAGATCAATGCCTGATACCCATGCCCGATATGCGCTTCGCCCGATACGGTAATACCGCAGGCATACATCTTAATTTTATTCTCTTCTAAGGGTGAAAATTCTTCCTTTTTCTTCGTCAACGAATTGTAAATTTTCATATCGTTTTCTCCTGTTTTTACTTTCTTTTATCTATTTCAACGCATACCTGGTATGCTCATTCTGTCTTTTTATCGGTTTCTTGTTGCTCTTCCAGTTTCGCCTCATGGGACAACGCTGTGATGGCAATAATCCCCGAATGCGTCGTGTCCTCTCCCTCGGGAGTCCTGATACGCACCACACGCCCAGGGACCCCCACGACCGTAGCGTACGGCGGGACTTCTTTCAAGATGACCGCACCCGCGCCGATCTTTGCTCCCTTTCCAACGGTAAACCCGCCCAGCACTTTCGCGCCTGCCGATATCGTTACGTTTTCCATAATCGTCGGGTGACGCTTTCCGCGTTCCTTTCCCGTGCCGCCCAAGGTGACGCCTTGATAGATCACCGTGCCTTTATGCACCTCAGCCGTTTCCCCGATTACCACGCCCATGCCGTGATCGATAAACACGCCCCCCTCAATCTTCGCCGCAGGGTGTATCTCTATTCCAGTGAAAAACCGCGCCATCTGACTGACGATACGTGCCAGCAATTTTAATTTGATTTTATGAAAGAAATGAGCGACGCGATGCCACGAAAGCGCATGAACACCCGAATAGGTGAGTAAAATTTCAAAGCTGTTCCGCGCCGCAGGGTCGTTTGCTTTCGCCGCTTTTATATCCGCCCTCAAATTTTTAAACCACATATTTTTCTCCTTGCTTATAAAACAAAACGCCCTCACGTCATACGCAACGTATAACGTAAAGGCGAGGTAAATCGCTGTTCCACTTTACTTTAGAAAACCGTAGTTTTCCCTCTTTGCCCGATTACGGAGGCAACCGCAGAGGATTAGTCTGTCCTGATAACGCAGAAACGCACTTTCCTCTTTCCGTAAGGCGCGACGCGCTTTCAGCCCATGGCGCGGCTCTCTGTTTGTGCCTCTTGAAAAAGAGTACTCTTTTCCTGCTCGGTATTCAATTTATATCATTATATCATATGCTTTTATAAAAAGCAAGTGTTTCCGTTTCTTAATTTTCTTGCTTTATAAAAAGATTGGCGATTTTATATTCCTGCAAAGCCGCGTTGATCATGCCGCGGTTGTATACTTTCTGACCGAACAGATAGGACATGACAACGTCTTTCACCACGGACATGTCTACCTCGTAACCGCAAAGCAAGAACAAATTCTTTAAATCGTCATACGAAAACTGCGCCGTCAAGCCCAAAGAGTATAAGAGGTTTTTCGTCGGGCGGAATTTCCCTTTGCAGATCCCGTCCCAGACTTCTTCGCTGATTGAAAGCTCTTCCAAGGCCGTTTGTTTGGAGATTCCGTATTTTTCCAAATATTTATTGAGGGCTTTATGCGGAGCATACTTTGAAAAAAGGTTCTTTATGCGGGAGAAAATCCCCACCGTCGAAAAAGAAAAGGAGAACGTGGTATCCGTCATGCGCGTTTTCAACACCGCAAGCAATTCCTTTTTGTTTGCTTGATTGGAAAGCGCCATGGTCTCCATCGGCAACGTGTAGGCATACGTTCTGCCATCTTCACGCACCTCGGAACGCTGCATCATCGGCATTTCGTACCCAGGAAGTACACACAACTTATCATAATTTGCATAATTTAAGCAAAAATATTCATCCAAATCCACTAAAAAGTCGTACATAGTCATTTCTCCAAAATTTCTACGCTTATTATAACATATCAAGCCGTAAACCGCAAGCAAAAACGAGCAAGATTTTTATCACATACTGCCAAGGCGAATTGATAATAATTGACATTTTCACATTTTTAGGAAAATAATTTTGCGGAAAAATCACAAAAAATGCGTTTTTTCTATGTCCATTTGCTTGCATTTTTTACATTTTTATGTTAAATTTGTACCGATGGCAAAAATTTTGAAAAGGAGATACCAATGAAAAGAGAACGCATTTTGGAAATTGCCGAACTGTTGAATAAACGCGGCAAGTTAACTTTGGAACAGTTGGAAGAGGCTTTTCCTCAAGTATCGCAAATGACCTTGCGCCGCGATTTGTTTCAATTAGAGGAAGAAGGCAAGATCATTCGTGTTCGCGGCGGCGCTATGTCCGTACACGAAGTGCAGAAAAACTCGGGCGAACCGTACACCAAAAAGACAACCATTCATACGGATGAAAAGATCGTTATTGCGAATAAAGCAGCCGAACTCATTGATGAAGGCGCGTCCATCTTTATCGACGGCGGTTCTACCGCGCTGTATCTCGCAAAAGAAATGCCCGATATCGTGTGTAACGTATTCACGAACGGCCTTGCGGTCGCAACGGAGCTTGCGAAAAAGAAGAACGTTGTGGTCAACCTTCTCGGCGGTCAGCTAATCAAGGATAACCTTTCCACCGCCTCCTCTTTCTCTTCGCTGTATTTCACCGATACGAATTTTGAACTCGCGATCATTTCCGCGGCAGCATTCACCCCCGAAAACGGTTTCTCCTGTAATTCTCAGGTGGAAGCGGAACTCCTGCGCGTGATTTGCAAAAAGGCAAAATTCCTGTATATGATGCTGGATAGCTCCAAAATCGGTAAGATCAAACCCTATACGTTCGTCCGTCCCGAAGACATCAACGTGTTGATTACCGATGACGAGTTCCCCGACGCACTCAAAGAACAGTTTAAAGTGATGAACATTGTTGTAATTTAATAGAATGTATGAAAAATCCCACGTCCTGCGACGTGGGATTATTTTTTAATCAAAGATTAGTTCTTCATTGCAGCAACTTGCTTTGCTACTTCTTCGCTGAGGTCTTCGCTCTTCTTTTCAAGACCTTCGCCCATTACGAAGAATGCGAACTTGTTGATGGAAACGCCTGCACCTTTCAAAAGGTCAGCGATCTTCTTGGAATCGTCCTTAATGAACGCCTGTTCCAAAAGACAGTTTTCATCGTAGAATTTCTTAATTCTACCCATAACCATCTTTTCAGCAATCGCTTCGGGTTTGCCCTCGTTGATTGCCTGCTGCTTCAATACTTCCTTTTCTCTTTCAAGGGTTTCCGCAGAAACTTCTTCCTTTGTAAGATAAGCGGGCTTCGTGAATGCGATCTGAAGGGTTACGTCGTGCGCAACTTCTTTCGCTGCTTCCGTAGCTTCGCCGTTGATGTCGAGCATAACGCCGAGCTTACCGCCAAGGTGGATATAGCTTTCAAGGAAGCCTTCCGTCGTATATTTAACAAATCTTCTAACCGCGATCTTTTCGCCGATGATAGCAATCTTACCTTTCAAGTATTCTTCAACGGTACCGTTTGCTTCGGTGTTGCAAGCAAGCAACGCTTCTACGTCAGCAGGGTTTTCCTTGATGATTACTTTGGAAACTTCGGTTGCGATTTCGGAGAACTGAGGGTTCTTTGCAACGAAGTCGGATTCGCAGTTAAGTTCTACCAAAACACCGGTCTTGCCGTCGATGTAGCAAGCAACGATACCTTCCGCAGCAATACGGGAAGCTTTCTTTTCAGCTTTTGCAATACCTCTTTCTCTCAAAAGGTCTGCTGCTTTGTTCATATCGCCGTCAGCGTCGGTCAATGCTCTTTTGCAGTCCATAACGCCTGCGCCCGTCTTTTCGCGGAGCGCCATTACGTCTTTAGCCGTGAATGCCATAATATTTTTTCTCCTTATTCTTTATTTTATAATAGACACGGACGAATTTGCCGCCCGCTGGGGTGTTACGCGTTTTCTTCAGCCGCTACAACTTCTTCAATCGATTCAGGAGCGGTTTCCGCTACGGGAGCAACCAACGCTTCTTCACCCTGGTTTGCTTCGATAACTGCGTTAGCGATTACGGAAGCGATCAATTTGATTGCGCGGATTGCGTCGTCGTTACCGGGGATAACGTAATCGATTTCGTCGGGATCGCAGTTGGTATCGGTGATAGCAACGATCTTGATGCCAAGTTTCTTTGCTTCTTTGATTGCGATGTCTTCGTTGTGAGGGTCAACCACGAACATAACGCCGGGCATAGCCTTCATCGTCTTGATACCGCCAAGGTTCGCCTGCAATTTGCCCATCTCTTTCTTCAAGAGCATAACTTCTTTCTTAGGCAAAACTTCGAAATCGCCGTTTGCTTCCATTGCTTCGAGCTTTTCAAGACGTTCAACACGGCTTCTCATCGTTTTGAAGTTGGTAAGGCAACCGCCAAGCCAACGGCTGTTCACGTAGTACTGACCGCATCTTTCTGCTTCTTCTTTGATTGCGTCCTGAGCCTGTTTCTTCGTACCTACGAAAAGTACGCTCTTGCCAGCTTTAACGCTGTCGCATACGAACGAATACGCTTCTTCGATCAAGTTTGCCGTAAGCTGAAGATCGATGATGTGAATGTCGTTTCTTGCCGCGAAGATGTACTTCTTCATTTTGGGGTTCCACTTTCTCGTCTGATGACCGAAGTGAACGCCTGCTTCTAAGAGCTGCTTCATAGTAATAAC
>SVIT01000022.1 GCA_015069365.1 Clostridiales bacterium
TCAACGACGGTGGTCGCGTTGTAATTACGACTTCCTATTCCGAGCCTGAAACCTACAAAACCAAAGCGACCACCGTCGTTGAAAACAAGACGGAAGTATACGATACGGGTATTTACGACGCAGACGAATTCGCGCACTACGGTCAGGGCACCGTCGTGGCGGTTTTGGATACTGGGTTGGACTATACGCATCCTGCATTCCAAGCTTTCCAAACGGAAGAGGGCTATGAAAACAGAGCGTGGGACGAAGAGGATATCAAGGCAATTTTAAATACGCAAGATTTGGTTGCGGAGACGAGATCGGGGGCTTTAGAGTATTCGGAAATCTACGTCAATGAGAAAGTACCGTTTGCATACGATTATGCGGATGACGATCCCGACGTATATCCCTCCTATTCCAACCACGGTACGCACGTAGCAGGTATTATCGGCGGCTACGATACGTCTGGGTATACGGATAAAGACGGATTCTTAATCGACGAGACGTTCAAGGGCGTCGTACCCGATTGCCAGTTGGCGATTTTCAAGGTATTCACGGACGATTTGGACGATAAAGATCTTGGCGGCGCCGTTTCGGAAGATATCGTTGCGGCACTGGAAGATTGCGTTAAGATCGGCGTGGACGTTATCAATATGTCCCTCGGTACGTCCTGCGGTTTCACGACGACCAACGACGGGGACGACGAGGGGGAAATGCTCCATTCCGTCTATGAAATGATTCGGCTTTCGGGGATCAGTTTGATTTGCGCGGCAAGTAACGATTACAGCTCTGGTTACGGCGGCGTATACGGTACCAACCTCGCGGAAAATCCCGATTCCAGTACGGTAGGCTCGCCGTCTACGTTTGCGGCAGCGCTGTCCGTAGCAAGTATCAACGGTCAGAAAGCTCCCTATATGATCGCAAATGATGGAGATGCGGAAAACCGTTCGTTCGTGTTCTATGAAGAATCCCGCGACATCGACGGAAATCCCTTCGATTTCTTCGAGGATTTAAAAGCAAAATATAATAAGACGGAATTTGAATACGTCGTTATTCCGGGAATCGGTCAAGCGGCGGACTATTCCGCGACCGTACGGAGTCTTTTGACGAATGCCAGCGGCGAGAGCCTGGGCAGAATCGCACTGATCAAGCGTGGTGATTCCACCTTCCAAGAAAAGGTGGAGATCGCAATGCAGATGGGGGCGATCGGCGTTATCATCTACAACAACGTAGCGGGCGTTATCCGTATGAACCTTGGCGAGATAGAAAACCCCGTACCTTCTGTTTCCATTAATATGACTGCAGGTACGGCGATGGTTGCAGGCGCGAAGAACCGCGTCGGCACGATCAAGCTGGACGCAGAGTATAAGGCAGGGCCTTTCATGAGTGAATTCTCCTCTTGGGGACCTACGCATGATTTGACTTTGAAACCCGAGATCACCGCGCACGGCGGCGAGATCACTTCGACCGTTCCCGGCGGTTACGGCGAACAGAGCGGTACCTCGATGGCGAGCCCGAACATGGCGGGCTTTACGGCGGTTGTAAGAGGGTATATCGAACAAGATCCGCAGTTATCCGCGTACGTTGACGCAATGTACAATGCGGAAAACGAGGGAAAGGCGGAAAAGGACCGCGTCAGAAAGGAAATTTTCATCAACCGCGTTGCAATGCAGTTGATTATGAGTACGGCGGCGACTGCGTACGATCAGGATGGTTTGGCATATTCTCCCCGTAAGCAGGGCGCAGGCGTTGCCCGCATGGAAAGAGTAATCGGCGGTACGGACGCTCTTCTTTGGACGGACGTTTCCGAAAACGATTATCGCCCGAAATTAGAAGTGGGCGACAATACGGACGGCGTATATACCATGAGCTTTAACGTGACCAATTTCGGGGATAAGAAACTCGAATTCTCCACCGAATCGTTGGTTATGACGGAAACGCTGTCGATTGATAAATTGACGGTTGCGGAGCAAGCGTACATGCTGAACAAATCCAACGTTAGCTGGAAAGTAAACGGCAGTGAAGTAAACAAGGTAGAGGTCGGCGCAGGGCAAACGGTGGGCATCTCCGTTTCGATTGCATTGCACGAAGAGGAGAAGGCGTACATTGACGAAAGCTTTGAAAACGGCATGTACGTAGAAGGTTTCTTGAAACTGAACTCTTCCGATGCTACCCAGTGCGATCTTTCTATTCCGTTCCTCGGTTTCTACGGCGAATGGGAAGACGCGCCGATGCTGGACGTAACCTCGTTTGAGGTGGCGGACGAGGCGCAGGACGGTTCGATCAAGGAAGAGGACAAGGTGCAGGCGAGCGTTTATGCGACCCAGCCGTTCACGTCCTACTACAACGAAACGTACATTTTGCCTATGGGCGGTTACGTATATTTGCTCCCTGACGACGCAGAACCCGTATACGTGGATGAGGACAAGTGTTCCGTATCTCGTTACAACAATTATTACGGCGTCGACGAAGCGGAAAATTACATGACTTCTACGTCGATTAAGGCGGTGTATGCAGGCTTGCTCAGAAACGCAAGACTGGTCAAATACAGCATGTATAACGTAGAAACTGGCGAAGTCTTGATCAAGGATAAAGAGATTAACCGTGTCGCAAAGGCGTATGCAGGCGGCGGCTCGGCAGTTCCTGCCAACGTGGAATTAGAGCTTGTTCCCGATGAAGCGGGTTTGGTGGCAAACGGTAAATACCGCATGGATTTCCAGTTCTTCATGAACGAACCCGAAATCGGTGAAACCGCGTCCGAACAGAACACCTATTCGTTCTCCTTTACGGTGGACTATGAAGCGCCCGTGTTGGAAGACGTGCGCGTGCGCTATTACAACTACAAAGAAGACAACAAGGATAAACAGCGTATCTATCTTGACGTGGATATTTATGATAACCATTACGCGCAGGCGCTGATGCTCTGTTATCCGAAGATGAACTCCAACGGCGAACTGTCGTTGATGCTTGCAACCGATTATCCTACCCCCATTCGCAATGCGAACCCCAACGGCACGACGACGGTTTCCATTGAGATTACGGACATCTATGAAAAGTACGGTTCGCAGTTATATTTGCAGGTGGACGACTATGCGTTGAACAACTGCATGTATCAGTTGAATATCAACGAAGCAAACTCTGGGGTGCTTCCCGACGGAGGTTTTGCGTTGGCGGCAGGGGAAGAGAACCTTTCTCTCGATATTTACGAAAAGCACAGCGTTTCCCTTATCTATGAGGGGGAAAGCGACAGATCTAATTTCCTTTGGACTTCCATGGATCCCGACGTTGCCGAGGTTAGAAACGGCGAAATCGTGGGGTTGAGCCAAGGAGAAACGGAGATTATCGTCAGCAACCGTAAGGGCAAACAGCAGATTATTTCCGTTACGGTCAGCGATAAGGTTTCCTCGTCGCTTGCCAGCGTGCCCTCCATTTCGTTCGGTATCATCAAGACCGATCAGGGCGCTTTGAAGAAAGCGGAAGGCACGGTAAAGGTAAATGCAGGCGAAGATATCCTCTTAGAGGTAGAAAAGGATCCTTGGTACCATCCCATGACGGGCTTGCGTTTGGTGTGGTCGAGTACCGACCCCGCAGTGGCTACGGTCGATCAGGAAGGGAACGTAAAGACCTTGAAGAAAGGTATGACGGTCATTCTTGCGCGTGTGGAAAGGCAGCGTGCGAACGGAAGCTGGGAACAGACTTTGTATTCTGCGAGCGTGACCTTGCGCGTACAAAACGAATTCACCGTCAGCAATTATACGTTGACAGCTTATAACGGTGTGGGCGGCGTTGTTACCATTCCCAGCGATATGAATATTTGGTATATCGCGGAAGAGGCGTTCAAAGACAACGACAATATCACGAAGATTATCATTCCCTCGACGGTCATTGATATCCGCGAAAGAGCGTTTATCAACTGTACCGCTTTGGAAGAGGTGTACTTTGTCAATGAAAAACACCGTGTGGATGAGAACGGCAATCTTTTGTATTACGATAACGACTGGAACGTGACGAGTGAAAATGGTCGAATCATCGACTGGGCGGATCTTTCCATGATCTACGAACAGGCGTTCTACGGCTGTACGAAACTGAAGAAAGTGGATTTCTCCAACGTAAAGACGGCTACGATTGCAAGAGAATGTTTTGCAGGCTGTACCTCTTTGGAAGAAATTGTGGACTGGCAGAGTATCGGCACGATGCACCATTATGCATTCTCTGGCTGCACCTCGCTCAAAGAAGTGGATTTGACGGGCTTGCATATGAGCGGTAACTACGTCTTTGAGGGCTGTACGGCACTGGCGAGTGTGACGACGGGTAAATTCACCGCGCTCGGCAATTATATTTTCAAGGATTGCATATCCTTGCGCGACAAGGTAGAGATCCATACCTCCAAGATCGGGGTTGGCGCGTTCTCTGGCTGTATCAACCTCAGCGGCGTTGTTTTGAGTTCTCCCGTAGGCGAAAAGGTTAAATTCGATATCGGCGCGAGAGCGTTTGAGAACTGCGGTAAGGGGTTGCAAAACGGATATTTCACCGTCACGTTTGACGGGGAGACGGTGCGTTCGCTCGGCGACTATGCGTTCAGCGGTTCCACGCTCAGAACATTAGGTGTTTTGTCCAACATAGAATCTTTGGGTGAAAACGCTTTTGCGAATACCGCGATTGAGGCGGTAACGATTGATAATACGGTTGATCTTGAGCTGTTGCGTCTGCTAGGCGTGCCGTTTAAGGGCTTGAGCGTGCAGTTGGCTGCAAACAATAGCGATAATTATGTGCTTGATAACGGAATTCTGTACAGCAAGGACGGTAGTACGCTTTACCACGTGAACCCGAGGGTAACGGGAGCTATAGATCTTTCGGATAAGAACGTAACGAAGATTGCGGCGTATGCGTTTGCGGAAAGCAACGTAACGGAAGTAAAACTTTCTTCGTCTGTTGCGGAGATTGGCGTGGGTGCGTTTGAAAACGCGGCGATCGCTTCAATCTCTTTCAACGGCGCGGCGATTACGGAAATCCCTGAAAAGGCGTTTAAGGGCGCGAATATCGTATCGATTGAGCTTCCTCAAACGGTCACCAAAATCGGCGTTAGCGCGTTTGAGGGTTCTGCATTGAAGAACTTTAAAATCAACGGGGTGACGGAGATCGGCGACAGAGCGTTTGCGGATTGTAAAATCCTGCAGGGCGCGGATAATGCTGGCGTTTACATTCTGTCCTTACCTGCAACGGTAACGGTTATGGGCAGCGAAGTATTCAGGGGCTGTATCAACCTCAAAAGGGTGGTAATGCCTGCGGTTGAAAAACTCGGTGACAGAACGTTTGTCGGCGCGACTAAGTTGGAAAAGGTAATATTCGCAGATGGCGCACAGACGGTCGGGGAATATACTTTCCTCAATACCAACGTAAACGAAGTGCACCTTGGTGAAACAATGACGAAGATTGCAATGGGTGCTTTTATGAACTGTATGTCACTCACGGTCATCACGTTGCCTGAAACGGTGACGGAAATCGAGGCGTACGCCTTTTCAGGGTGCGGTACGCTTGCGACCGCAAACGGTTTGGATAAAGTGCAGACAATCGGCATGGCGGCGTTCTATAACACGGCGTTGAACGCGTTGGATTTAACGGAAGCGGTTACCATCGGCGATTATGCGTTCGCAGTAGAGGGTGAAGACAAAGAAGCTGTTTATTTCAATCTCAATATCCCTGCGGCGGTAACTATCGGTAACTTCGCGTTTATGAACGGCGGCGAAAGACAGGTATCTCTGCCTGCAAGCCTTATTTCGATTGGCTACGGCGCGTTTGCGTCCTCGGCAAACCTTGCCACGATCGAGGCGGCGGACAATGCGTATTTTACTGTGAAAAACGGCGTGTTATATCGCTATATTGACAAGACGTCGGGCGCGTACGAACTGACTTCGTATCCCACGGCTTTGGTCGCTGAAACGGTAGACGGCGCGCGTGTGTATAACGTGGCGAAAGGTACTCTTCGTATCGACGCATACGCATTCTATGATTTGAATAAAGACGTTTTGGATAAAATCGTTCTTCCTTACACCTTGAACACGATTGGGGATGGGGCATTCTTGGAAAGCGGTATTGAAACGTACGTATTCGAGAGTATTCAAGCTCCCGTTTTGGAGACGATTTACCGTGCGGAGATCGAATCTGCGATCGAAAGCGTTTCGACGACGTCCTACTATAAGGGTTACTATTACGCGAACTTTGAGACGTACGTTTATAATTTGAGCTCGTACGTTGGCGAAAAGAGCACGATCAAGATGGAATATCCCTCCAACGGCGTTGGGTATGACAATCACATCTATACCTTGTATTTTGGCGAGAGAACGGCAACGGGCGTTTTGCCTGCAGACGAAACGCGCGACTGTATCGACTTGATCGAAAATCAGTTCCCGACAGAGGCAACGTTAAGCGCTTGGAAGACGGCAGACGCGAATGATACTGCGATCAAGGCAGAGGTTGAGGCTGCGTCCGAGCTTGTAAAACGCGCGAGGGTATATTTCAACAATGCATGCACCAACGAGCAGCAAGCGCAATTCGTTTCGGCGCTGGAAGAAAAGCTTCTTGACGTAGAAGAGGCATTGCGTACGATTAAGGCTCGTTTCGGGATCAAAGTTACTTTGAGCGAAGTGCGTATTGCGGAGGGTTCGACGCATAAAGACCAGTATAAAGTGGGTGAAGTATTCGATATGACGGGGCTTGTAGTAGAGCTTGTCTACGATGATTATTCCACGGAAATTGCAGATTTCTCTCAGTTGAAGCTGGTGACGACGGAAGCGTTGACCAAGTACGACAAAGTCGTAGAAGTTAAATACAAGAGCAAGACCTTGCGTATCAGGGTCACCGTTACGGAAGACAGCGAAGAAACGCCTCCTCAGCAGAGCGACAGCAGCACGGAAGAAGAAAAGGGATGCGGTTCGGTCGTTGGTATTAGCGGACTTTTGGCGGCAGTTGCGCTTGGTGCGGCGGTATTGCTCAAGAAAAAAGAGAATTAAATTTTGGTAAGTATTACGCAGTTTCGCCGTGCGATAGTGCAGGGCGGAATCTGCGTGAGAAATGATATTAAAAAAATATTTAAAAGGTAGGTTTTATTATGGCTAAGAAGAACAAGAAGAACAAGAAAGAACAAGCTGTTCAGCAACCTGTAGCACCTCAGCCCGTAGTAACGGAGGTTATTCAGGGCAACGTTCCCGTAACGGAAGAGGCGAAAAAATACGTAGTAAATTGCCATAGATGCGGCGCGGCATTGAACGTACAGCAGATCGGCGTAGCGTATATGTGCCCCGTATGTAACAATTTGTTCCGCGTTCGTATCGGTGAAAAGCTCGTAAAAGACGTCAGCCGTGTAACGGTTGCGGAAGCGTACGTTAACGTACATAAGGGCATCAACGACTAAGATTTTCACAATATAAAAACAGCCAGGCGTACACAGGTTTTGCTTGTACGCCGGCTTTTCGTTGTAAAAAAAAGGAAAAGAGGTAGCATTATGGGTGTATACGAAGAAGAAGAGCAAAAAGCGAATGAAGCCTTTGAAAAATTTCAAAGAAAACACCGAAAGAAAAAAATCATAGTATTGGTGACGGTTATTTTGCTTGTAATCATTTCCGTAGTGTCAATTATCTTGGTCTCCAAAAAGCGGGATGAGACGGGCAATTGTTGGTTAAGCCTTTCTCAAGATGGTATGTATTACATTGTAGAAGGAGCGGCCATTCATACTGGGAATAAGGGCTTGGACATTGCCATTCCCGATACTTATAAAGGAAAACCTATAAAAGAAATTGCAAATGGCGCTTTTAGCAATGCATACGTATCAACCTTAAAGATTGGCAATAACGTGACTACCATAGGGGAAAGGGCATTTTATAACTTGGGAATAAAAAGCCTGGAAATCCCTGCATCCGTTAGCTTGATTGAGGAGTATGCATTTTCAAGATCTTCCATTGAAGAAGTAAAGATTCCACATACCGTCAAAACGGTAGGTGAGAATACTTTTAACAATTGCGAAGAATTGAAAAGAGTTGAAATTGATGCGGAAATAATTTCCAGCTGTGCGTTTGATAATTGCAAAAATTTGGAAAAAGTAGTAATAGGCAATAATGTAGCACATATAGCCGACCATGTTTTTCGATGGTGTTCAAACTTGAACGAAGTCGCCATGGGCAATAATGTGACGTATCTTGGTTCTTGCGCTTTCCAAAGTTGTGATAGTTTAACAACTTTTTATATGCCGGATAGCGTTACCGGGTTAGGATTTCATATATTTTTAAATTGTGATAATTTGAAAGAAGTAAGACTCTCTCCCAATATTGATAAGGAATCTTGGGGGTTTGGTTTGGGGGCAAAACCAGAGAAAATTATAGCGTCGGCAAGGATAGCCAACCTCGTTGTTCCCGATGACCATGAAAATTATTGGCTGAAAGAACTGGTAATTGAATCTGGTGACGTTGTTGAAGACGGCTATAGATATTGCCGTAACTTGAAAAGAATAGAGATGCAAGCAGGGGTCACATCCATAGGTGAAAATACCTTTCAGGGTTGTAATTCGTTGCTTGAGGTGAGTATTCCCGAAACGGTTACGTCTATTGGGGCAAATGCTTTTAACGGGTGTATGGGCTTAACCAGTCTTTCCATTCCAAAATCGGTCGATTCTATCGGCGAGGATGCCTTTAAGGGTTGTTGTCGCTTGGTAGAGGTTATCAATAAATCTGAAACGCTTACGCTTGAAAAGGGATCCTCGGAAAACGGAGGTATTGGGGAATATGCTTTTGCCGTTTCAAACAAAGACGATGGGATTGCCGAAAGTAAAATTGTCAGCGAAAATGGGCTAAAAATCTATAAGGACGGGGAAACAAACGTTGTGATAGAGCATATAGAAGGCTCAGACATTGTTATTCCCGAATACGTGACAGCGATCGGTGATTATGCTTTTTACAATGCTGAAATAGCGAGCATAATTATTCCTGACAGCGTACGTTCTATTGGGAAAGAGGCTTTTTTCGGATGTGATTATTTAGAGCAAGCAGAATTGGGCGACGGTGTAACCGCCCTTGGCGGAAAAGCCTTTTACGAGTGTGAACAATTAACGATCGTGAAATTTGGCTCTTCGCTGGTTTCTATCAGTAATAACGCTTTTTACGGCTGTAAGAAACTGACTGAAATAGATTTGGCGGATAGTGTGAAAAGTATAGACGATGCGGCTTTTGCCAAGTGTGCCAGCTTATCCAAAGTAAGTATCGGTACGGGCTTGGAGAATATTGGCTCGAGCGCGTTCGGTTGGTGTGATGCTATAACGGAAGTCCACATTAAAGACGTGGATAAGTGGAGTCAAATCACCTTTAATTCAAGTCCATTAGGTAATGCAGACTTGTATTTAAACGGAGAACAAGTAACCGACCTTGAGATTACGACCGCAACAAGAATAGGCGATAACGCTTTTAATGATTTGAAGTCCTTAAGGAGTGTCAAAATAGGGGACTCGGTGACTGAAATAGGGGTAGGCGCTTTTAGTGGTTGCAAAGAGTTGGAAAGTGTAGAGATTGGGAACGGTGTCAGGGAAATCCAAGCCAGTGCATTTAATGCATGTACGAAATTAAAAGATTTGAAAATGGGTAACAGAGTTACAGTTATTAGAGATTCGGCATTTTCAAATTGTCACGGTTTGACAACGGTTGTTTTGGGTGACAGCGTTTCCGTTCTTGAAATGGGTACTTTCCTCAATTGCGACAACTTGCATACTATGGTCATGGGTACAAATATCTCTTCTATCCATGAGTATACCTTTTTACGGACGTCGATAAACGACGTGTATTATAAAGGAAGCAAGGCACAGTGGGAGACTGTTTCTCACAGCATGCACGCAACGATGCATTATTATAGTCCGTCGCGACCTATATACAGCGGAGAATACTGGTATTATGAACAAGGCGAAATCAAGGATTGGGCTCCTGTTCAAGGGGATAGCGAAAGTATTGACGAGGCGTTGGGAACTTCTGGTTTGAAATACGAATTAAACGCCGACGAAAACGGATATCTTGTGGTAGGATACGAGGGAACGGAAGAGAACGTATTTATTCCGTCCTATTATAACGGAAAAATCGTTAAAGGGATTAATACGGGAGCATTTGAATTGAATACTCTTATTAAACACATACGGCTTGGTAATATGGTTGAAAGTGTTGGATATGCCGTATTTATGAACTGTACAAACCTTGAGAGCGTTATTCTCGGCGATGGTGTAAAACACCTCGACTGGTATCCGTTTATCGGGTGTACCAAATTGAGTAAGCTGGTGCTTGGTAAAAACGTAGAAACGATAGGCAGAGATGCATTTTTAGAGTGCACATCGTTACAAAGAATTTATTATAAGGGAACGGCGAGCGATTGGTCGCAAATTGAAATCCATTCTGCAAACAATCAGTTAAACTGGATTGAGCAGTATTATTACAGCGAAACACAACCTAGTACAACTGGTAATTATTGGTACTACGACCAGAACGGCGAGATAGCAGTTTGGTAAGAATAATCATTAAATCAGTTTAGAAAGACGCAAAAAGCGCACTCCTAAATGGGAGTGCGCTTTGCTTTTGCTTTAATGCCCGTTAAACGGCTTAAAATCAAACGTTTTCGTTGCTCTCGGGTATTTCCTCATCTTCGATAATATCACCGATTTCCAGGGTGATATCGTCGCTGTTCGAGTAATTCAACGTCGCTGCGTAGGTAACGCCGTCTTTGGTGATTTGCAGCGTTGCCGTGCTGTCGCTATTGTAGGCTTTGATCACGTACGTATACACGTTTTTTCCGTCAACCGACATATTGCCTTCGCCGTCGAAGAAATAGGTGGTTTTATTGCCGTCTTCATCCGTGTGTACGGCTTCTGTGAGGTACAGACCGTCTACTTCCGTACGCTTGATTGCGCGGTCGCCATTCACGTATACGTTTTTGTTGTTTCTGTCTGCTTCGGTAACCGTCGTCAATAACTCGAGCTTGTAATACAACGTCTTATTGCCGAGCAACACCTGCGAGGACATCATAACGCCGTTTTCGCGTACGAAGTAATAATAAGGAGTTCCGCTTTCGATGTTGCCATTTCTGGAGAGATAAACAAGGCCGTTGCTATACGAACCGCTTGTGATCCCGTCGAAAGTCAGTGTCCAGCCGTCTTTATTCGTCCAAGAGCCGTAGAATTCGTTAGCTCTCGTGCAGACGGTGTATTCGGTGAACATACCTTCCGTTTCCGTAAGGACAAGGATATCGGTGTTTGCGACTTCGTCCTTAAACACGTAAACGAAATAGGTGACGGGCATTCTTTCGTCTTTATAGCTAAATCTAAGGGTGGTTGCGTTGAGCTGTGTGATTTCCACGCTGTATCCCTTAAAGGTAGCCTTGATCTTGCCGTTGAGGTCGGTAGGGCCGATCGAGAAAGTATCAAACGCACCGCTGATCGCCCAGTCGCCCATAAATTTATTTTTTACGTGCAACTGCTGTGTAATACCGCCGTTTACCGATTCGAAGAGGTAATAACCGTTCGTCTTCGTCAGCGTAGCGATTTGTTCCGCTCCGTTGAGGATCGACCAACCGTTTTCCGTCGCAACGTAGTTATACTGCGTCGCCTCGTTTACAGTGAGTTTACCGCCGATAGAAAGATTGCTCTTTCCGTCAAAGACGTAGGTGTTTCCGCTAAGGTCGATAAATTCTGCGTCCGCCAACTCGTCCTTGCGTTCCAACATAGCGTTCGTATTCGCGGAAGTATCGCGCAAGGTCACTGCGTTCGTATATTCATTATAGGAGATTGTATATTTTTTGCCGTCGTAGTAGAACTCGCCTTCGAGGACGTCGGTGAGGGTATAATCGACTGTCTCCGTTTCCCCGTCTTTGGTGAGAGTAAGTTTCCCAGTCTGACCTGCCGAACCGTAGAAGAACTGATACAGACCATAGCCGTTGAAAGCGAAGTCCACGTTCAAGAATTCTTCCGCGTCACTAATCCATTCGCCGTGATAATCGTCCACAACCAAGAGCTGTAACTGGTTATAACCGTTTGCCGCGGTCATGGTAAGATCGGTGAACGTTGCGTCGAGGCGCTTGGTCGTTTCATTGTAGGCAAAGTACCCGAATATCGCGCCTTTCGCGCCCGTGCTGTCCGTGTAATACAGACATGCGTAACCGTCCGTTTCACTGCGTTCGTAGATAAATTCGGACTGGCTTTCGTCAGCGAATTCGATAAGAGCCTTTCCTTCGCCGTTTGCGTTGATACCGTACAGACGCACGGTCATATCTTGCGCAACCCAAGTGCCGACGTAACTGCCTTCTGCATAATAGGTCTGGCAAGTATTGCCGTTTTGATAAACCTGCAAGAAACCGTTTTCGTCCAAGTGTACGGTGTAATTTACGTTGGTGTTGAGAAAGCGGAGTACGCCGTCGTTGATCTCGTATATGCCGCCTGCCCGCACAGAGCCGCGCGTGTATGTCCAACCGCCCATGCCATTGAATGTGTAGGTTGTGGGGATGGTAGCGGATTTTGTCCACGTGCCGTAGAAAGGATCAAGTTCCGTCAAATCGGCAATCGAGACGGTGATATCCGTTTGTCCGTTTGCAGACAGAGTAACTGTGCCGTCGGCGAGGGTATAGGTATAGACCGTGTTAGAACCGCTCACGTTCGCAACGTCGCCGTAGAACGTATAGACGGTGTCGTTTGCGTAATAAGAACCGCGCAAGAACCCTTCGCTCACCTTTGCGATAAGGGGATGTTCCTTGGTGAAGTACGTGCCGTCGTATAAGGTGAGTACGCCGTTTGACATAGTGCCTGCAAAGTCATAGAAAGCATAGCGTGCAATGTCGAAATTAAGATCGTTGAGTACGCTGTCGTCTTCGGTTGTTCCCGCCTCAATCTCGCCGTCGTAGTATCTGGCAAGTCTTGCGCTTTCGACGAGGATTTGTTCGCCGTTGTAGAGGAAATTCGACTTTTGCAAGGTGTAACCATCCGTATAGGTCGCGATACCGTTTTTATCAAAAGTGATCGAAAGGGGATCGGTGTTGTTACGGTAGACGAAATAGTAAGTGCCGAGGATGGGGGTAGGATCTGCGAACCCGATGTACAGATCAATGTTCTTTTGGGGAACGTAGGAGAGGGGAACTTTCCGCGTGCATGCTTCGTCGAAGAAATAGCCGTAGGAAAGATAGCCGTTGTCCGCTTCCAGATAGATTTCCAGTCCGCCCGTTGCAAAATATGAACCCATCGGTGCGTAGATATTAGCCGCTTGCGTCGAGGTATCGAAATAGGAGAGGGGAGAGGACTTTGTCGAGCCGTTAAGCTCTACGTTGACCGTTTCCCCGTTCTCGTTCTTCGTCACGTAATGCAAGGTTACCGTCTTTTGAATGAGTGCGGAAGAAGAACCGTAATTGACGGTAGGAAGTTTTCCTACGCCAAAAGTCCAGTCGTATTCTTCCCAGCCGAGTTTTTCGGTAAGATAGGTCTTACTTTCGATTTCCTCTGCTGTAATAGGCAAGGTGTTATCCGAAAGATATTTTTGCGCGGAAGCGTTGGTCGTGCCTGCGTCGTAACCACCTCCGATATCATGTGCCGCAGTAGCATACGCTTTGCCTGAAACGGCGCTTGCGCTTGTTTTCCCTGCAAAGAAACAATCGTTGACGATCGTATCGTTTTCCGCAAACCCTGCGATACCGCCTGCGTTTGCATAGCAATATTCGTCGGAGGTAAGCAAGAGGTTAGACGAGGATTGCGTGGAGTTTGCCGAGATTCTGCCGCTTGCATAGCAGTTGCTGACGGAGGAATACTGTCCCAAAATCCCTACGATACCGCCAGAACGGATCGCGCCGCTGACGTTGCCCGTTGCATAGCTGTTATGGATAAAGGCAGCCGCGCCGTAGGGATGGTTGGAGGAAAGGTACCCCGAGATACCGCCCGCCGCGAGGCCCATACCGCTCAAGATACGCACGTCTACGTCTGCGGTGGAATATACGATTTCCGAGGGGAAACTCGTGTCGTAATCAGCGAGATAGAACCCGTACTGATACCCGATAAGGCCGCCTGCGAAACTGAAATAAGAATTGTCGCCGTTGATGTTGATACTGCCGTTCGTCGCGTCGCAAAGATAGAGGTTTGCGCCTACTCCGTAACCGATAAGAGAACCGCAAGAGATGGAACGGCTGTCCAGTTTTGCGTCGCTGTCGATACGTGCATTGATTTCGAAATTATCCAGACGGATTCCGTAGAACAGACCGCTGCTGGTCACGCTGAGATCCGCGTATACCGTCCCGAACAGACCGACGTAGTTGACGTTGTTAGAATTTATTTTGAAGTTGGAGATGGTATAGCGTTCCATATCCCCAGTTTCAGGGTCAGTAAGGCAGGTAAAGCAACCGCTGAAATAGGAATCGGGCGTAGACATATCCCCGATGATTTTCAGTTCTTCCCCGCCGCAGTCAATATCGTTTGCAAGGACGTAAGATCCAGTTACGTATTCGCGCTTGCCTGCGTTGACCTGTTCTGCGATATACAATAGGTCAATGGGCTTGCTCACGACAAAGGCGTCGTCAAACGTCCCTGAACCAATCATGTTAGAAACGTCCTTTTTCACGTTTGCAACGGTGATTTCGACAGCTTGCGTAATTTCGACGGAATACAATCCCTCGTCGTTGGCGGGGGCAACCGCCTCTTCGCCGACGTAAACGACGGGATAACCCGTGTAGAAAGGATTTACCTTAACGGTAAATTCTACCACGTCGCCCGAACATACTTTGTCACCGCTTGTGAAATCGGACACAAAAGAATATCCCTCTCCCTCGACAAAGGTAACGGCAAGATCAGCAGGACCACGTTCTGATGAGGAACTGCTGTCAGGGACAGAGGAAGAACTGCTGTTCTCACCGTCCGTACACCCTACCGCCGTCAGCGCGCAAACACAAGAGAGGGAAAGTAAAAAAGCTATCAGTAATTTTTTCATAAAAACTCCGTAAATAACCTTTTAGGTTATTGCTTTGGTTTCGGGGAAAAGCACAAAAGATACGCGCGCAATACCCCATTAAATAATTTATCAGCTTAATTATACAATATATAAAGAAAAATTTCAACAAAAAACGAGTAAAATAGGGGAATTTTATCTGCTTTTCACAAAATAGATTTTATAATGGGAATCGGCGGTTTTACTTGACAAGGGGCAGAGGCTTGGGATATAATAAACTCAGAATATTATAAATGTTTGCATAAGTGCGCCCGTGCGCATACGTGCAAAACAGAGGACGGATAAAATGAAGAGAAACAAGGGGGAAACGGCGAAGTTCATCTACGGGATATGCCTGTCGGTTTTGACGGCTGTGGTAACGACCGCGTTTATCGTGCAGGTTTGGGCGATATACCGCTCGTCTGCGTCCGATCCGTTTACGGTTGCGGTCGTTTCGAAAAAATTCTCACAGATTGCCCTGCCCGTATGGCTGTGGATCGTTGCCATCGTGGGCGGCGGAGTTCTTTCCTACGTATTCCCTGAACAAGAGGAACGCCCCAAGGCGTTTGTCGAAACCAAACTCGCCTTGACGCGGTTGAAGAACCGTTTACCTCAAGAGGGCGAGGGCTGGGAAGAATTGCAAAAACACAGCCGTGTAAGGACGGTGGTTTGGTCGGTATGCGCGGCGCTGTGCGCCGTCTCGTTGACGGTGTCACTCGTCTATCTTTTCGATCTTGATTATACCGCGGCTTTTAAAACGGAGTTCTATAAGACCCACGTCGAAGCGGAAAAATTCGTCAAGATTTTTCCTTGGGTGTTAGGTGCGTTTGCTGTTTGCGTAGGGGCTTGCGTATATGAAACGTACAGCGTGAAAAAGGAAACGCAGCGCGCAAAAGCTTTGCTTGCGGAAAATGCGAAAAAGGGAATAAAACCAGTCGCTAAAGAAGAACAGGCAGGCTGGCTGAAGCGCTTACAGAAAAAGTTCGCTTTCGTGTATACGGAAAAATTTATCCTCGGCGTAAGGATCTCGCTGGCGGTTGTCGGCGTGGTGTTCGTCGTGGTTGGTATCGTCAACGGCGGTATGGCGGACGTGCTGACAAAAGCCGTCAACCTCTGTAAACAGTGTATAGGGTTGGGGTGAGGATATGAGGAAATTTTTTGGAAAAATCAAAGCTTGGTTTGTAAGACATAAACCCACCAAACGCAGGATTATTCAGTTGTACGCAGCATTGCTTGCCAACGCGAATATCAAGGGCTTTATCAAGGGAGAATGGTACCAAGGAGCCACGAAAAACGCGTGCTTGCCTGGATTGAATTGCTATTCCTGTCCAGGAGCGATTGCGGCGTGTCCGCTCGGCTCGTTGCAGAATGCGTTGATCGCGTCCGATACACGCTTGCCTGCCTACATATTCGGTATAATCATTTTGTTCGGACTGACCCTGGGCCGTACGATCTGCGGTTGGCTTTGCCCGATAGGGCTTGGGCAGGAATTGCTGTATAAGATCAAGACGCCAAAGGTAAAAAAGAGTAAAATCACCCGCATTTTCTCCTATTTTAAGTACGTTTTGTTGGTTGTCTTGGTGGTGATTATTCCTTTGACGGTGGCGATTCCTGGATTTTGCGAATACGTCTGTCCTGCAGGTACGTTTGAGGGCGGAATAGGGTTGTTGGTACATCCCAGTAACGAGGATATGCTCGCAGAGCTCGGTCCGCTGTTCACGTGGAAATTCACCCTGCTTGTTTTGATTGTGGCGGCGAGTATCTTCTTTTTCAGATTCTTCTGCCGTTTTCTTTGCCCGTTGGGGGCGTTGTACGGATTCTTCTGCCGTATCGCGCTGTTAGGGGTAAAGCTGGATAAGACCAAGTGCACGAATTGCGGTATGTGTATTACCGCCTGCAAAATGGATATCAAGCACGTGGGCGACCATGAATGTATCCAGTGCGGCGCGTGCATTGCCGTTTGTCCTACGAAAGCGATCAGCTGGAAAGGGGAGAAATTGTTTGTCCGTGCAAATGATACGGACGCGCCCGTTGCAACGGAGATCAAGCCTTTGCTGTCCATGGTAAAAGCGCCTGAAACGGCGGAAAACGACGTAAAAAATACGCCGACAACGGAGGTGCAAGATGAATAAGATTCTGTCTATCCTTGCAAAGGTGTTGGCGGCGGTCGTGCTGGTCAGCGCATTGGTGTATTACAATTTTATTGACAAAGTCGAGGCAACCGAGGGGGTTGAGGTAGGGGATATTTGTCCCAACTTCACAGTGCAAACGATCGTAAACGATGGAGAAACGTTCTCTTTAAGCGAAGAAACGTTCACGCTGTACGAACATACTGGAAAGGTGCGCATCGTCAATTTCTGGGCGACTTGGTGTGGCGGCTGTATTGCGGAAATGCCCGATTTCAATCGTTTTGCCGTAGATTATCCCGAGGTGGAGGTGATTACGATCACTTGTAAACCCTATGAAACGGCGGACGTGTTTACCTGGCTGACTACACAGAAACCCGAATGGACGGACTATACGCTTACCTTTGGGTATTCGGAGGGTGAAATGTTGAACAGAACCCTTGGGGCGAAGAAAGGTTCTTTGCCGATGACGGTGATCTTGGATAAGGACGGAAAAATCGTTTTCAACAAGGAAATTTCGCGTGATTACGAACAGTTAAAAGAGCTTGTTTTGCCCTTGTTATAAATGCGTAAAAACGAAAAAGAGTAGACCCATGTACGGGTTTACTCTTTTTTTTGTGTAAAAATGACCGCCACAAATGCGAGGTCTGTGGCGGTTATATTTTTTAGTTGTTTGCTTCGGTGATTGTGAAAGTGATGTCTACAATATTACCGCTAATGCTGCCCATTTGGAAAGTGAAAGGAGTGCCATCTGCTACGGTGAACGTAAGGTTGGTAATCGCGAAAGTACCATTTTGATTTTTGTACGTTTTTCCGCCGACCATCAATACGATATTGTCCTGCGTGCAGTTAAAGGTGTAGTTGCCTGCTGCCAGTTTCAATACGTAATTGTTATACGTTCTCTTTGTATATTGCGTGTGTGTAGCGGTGCCCACCTCGGTGATTTCAATAGGTCTGCCCTCAGAACCGAGTTCTAACAGTTCGTAATAATAGCAAGCTGCAAGCCAAGCGTCTTCGCCCGAAAGAGAAGTCTTTAATTCTACGTAGCGATTCAAATATTTATACAGCTCCTGCGTGACGGGGTATAAACCGTCTTTATTGACGAATTCCTGATAGTTATTCCCAGGCGTACCGCCATAGCTTTCTTCTTTCATGAACATGGAGGCGTAATCGTAAACGAGTTCGTCGCCCGAGGGCAATCTACCTTGATATAAAGTGAGAGGGTTGCCCGTATCTAAAAGTGTAGTGAAAGAAACTGCATTGCCTTCGCCGAAAATAGGCGCGCCCAGTTTTGTAATCGCTACATAGATGATTTCGCCAGGTTCATTTTTCGTGCCCAATCGGTAATAACCGACCGTTTCGTCAAAATAATAGGTTTCGTCTGCTTCTGTGCCGAATGCAATAGCGATATAACCTTCTTCGGGATCGGGGGCTTTGGTGTTGTTGAGTTCCGTTGCGTATACGTTTTCTTTGATGGTTTTCGCTTCCCAAGCTTCGTCTGCGATCCTGACGATATGGAACTTAACAACGTCGCCTGCGTTTCCTGTCAGCTGATAGGTTGCTGTCCATTGTACGTTGTAATAGGTAGAGGTGCAATCGTTTACGGTTGCCATAAAGTTTCCGTCTTCCAAAACCGTTGCGTCGTGCAGGAAGAAAGTGCCTGCGAAAGACGCCGAGTATCTGGAAAGAGTGACGTTGTTGGTATTCTGCGTGGAGTATACCGCAAACTGACCAGGGCCGTCCACGTGGAATTCAAACCAAACGCTACCGTCAGAATCCAATTCGATTTCATAATACTCGTCAACAGACAGTTGATATCTGCCCGTATTTGCGATTTCGCCCGAACCGTCTTCCGCGTATTGAGGATATTCTTCGCCGTTGCCGTATATGCCCGACGCGGGATTCTCGGGATTAGTATAAACCGCATTTGCATCGGGAGTGGGAAGCGTAATTTTGTCTTCACATCTAATGCAGACGCCGTTCGTGCCGTAATCATGCCCAAGAGCAGGGATGTGTTTTCTGTCGAAATGTTCCTCATTTACTGTGCAATAACGGATCATAGAACCGCCTTGTAAACAGTCGGGGTTAAGGTTCTCTTCCCACATGCCCCAGGTACAGGTATGCGACGAATCTTCTCCCGTGTAGGTTTTATCCGAATGAGGATCTTCGGGGGGTACGGGGGGATCTTTTTCGTCATCATCGGGAGGCGTCGTGCTGCTGGACGTAGCCGAAGACGATGAAGATGACGATGAAGATGAAGATGAAGATGAAGATGACGATGAAGATGAAGAACTGTTTTCAGAGCTTGCGCCCCCAAGCCCAGGGATAGCGCAGCTTGCGGCAAGAGCCATAGACATACTGCCAAGCAATGCCATACAAAGAATAGCTAATTTTTTAATGTGTTTCATAAATAACTCCTAATATGCGGTGCAAAGCTTAGTTTGCGCCGATGGTTTTGTAATAATAGCAAAGGAACAGCCAAGAATCTTCAATGCCTTCGTATTTTGCAGATCTTGTGATCTTGGTGATGATCTCGAATAATTCTTGATCGACAGCCATAAAACCTTTGAGCTCGCCTTCATTCTGTAACGACTCGTAACCCTTATCCGCGATGATTTCCGAATAGTCTACGCCGTCGATATAGAATGCGCGTTTTTCGGGAGGATAAACGGGTTTTCCGTTCTTTTCCGCGAGCGCCGCATTTGCGATATTGTAAAGGGAATTGGTGTTAAAGAAGGAGGTGGGGCGGTTGAAATCGAGATAGATAACCGAACCCAAGCTGCCGTCCTTATTGACTACGTGATAATATCCGTCGTCTTCGCTATACGCATAATCCACCGCGTCGGGGATAAAGAGTGCGCCCGTTGTCATGTTCATGCTGTACATACCCTTTGCACAGTTGGTAAGATAGTTGTATTCCTCGCCTACGTAATCGATATAGAAATCGTATTTACCAGGGGTATCGAGGAAAGTCGTCAACAACAGATAATAGGTTTTTCCTTCTTCGAAATAGTAGTAGTAATTGAAGTTTCCGTCAGGGACTTCGTCGCCGTTATCATCGGGCATGGTTGCACCGATATTTTCCTCAAACGTACCAAGGAACGTCCTTCTGTCCTCTGCAACGAGGAAACAAACGGTACTGGCATTTCCGACGGAATACACGTTATAAACCCCCGAAAGGCTAGGGATAAACTTGTATTTGAATCCGCGCGGCGTCATGGCGAATTGCACGTTCGCCGTATTTTTCACCTGCTCGGTCGGCGCAGAGGGGAGTTTTCCAGCGAAAACCTCTTCCGCCGCATGGAAACTGATGGTTTTGAGCGGATCTTGCAGTTCTTCTGCGTCACCGTAGGTTTCATAATACACGCAAAGTTCCAACCATTCGTTTTCGTGCGTTTCGCCCGTCCAGTGCTTGTAATACGCGTTGGTATTACTGCCCTGCATTGCCATGTCCGTCATGAAACGGTCGATAGAGGTTACGTATTCAAGGACTTGTTTTAATTCTTTCGTGACAGGGGTGTAACCGTTGGTCAAGGGATTAAGGTTATTGTTTGCTTCCCAAGCGAAGGTTTCTATTTCGGAATGGAAATTGTACCCATCGCAGATAACGTAATCGTAATACGCCAACAGCCATACGCTGATATCGCTCCAGGGAGAGGAGAACATAAGGTTGGCAAAGAGCAGAGGGCCGTCTGCGGTTTTTGCATGGTAGTAACCGTCTTCTTCGTTGTATACGGCGGTTACGTAATTTTTGAACATTGTCGTTGCGTTTTCGTCCGTGTTTTTGACGCTTGCTGCATAACGGAAAATTCTGCCGTCAACGTCGGATGAGGGCGCGTCTTTTACAAGACGAAGATTTTTGATTTTTGCAACGTCGTCGCCTGCGGACGTTTCCGAATCTTTGGTATAAATTAGTACCATTTCGTGTTTACCTGCATTGTCGTATCCTTCCTTGAATACATACGCTGCAAAATTCTCAACCCAGTCTTGTTGGTTTGCCCCCGATAATTGGTGTACGACTACACCGTCGATAACGATATAGAAGACGTCGCACGCTATTTCAGAACTTACGTAATAGTCAAGATATAATACGTCGCCAGGTTCCGCTTCAAAATCAACGTAGAGCTGTGCGTAACCGTTGTGTACGTTCTTAATAGGGGTCGAAAGATATTCCTTTTCTTCGGAGACGATCCAAGGCCAAGAATATTCATCTTTTTTGTTCTCGTCCGTTGGTTGGTGACGGTAGGCGAACTCGCTCTCGCTTGTACCCAACGCCGTATGCAAGTCTTCGCTGGACGGTGCCGCTACGTTGGGTTTCATGAGCTCGGTTTCCGTTTCTTCGTCTTCCGTTTCGCCCGTGCCTACAATGACGGTGGGGGTGTAGTTGTCTCCCAAGAATTTGTCAAAACGTGTGGTGAAATCGGTCATCGAGGTCATAGAACCTACGTGGTTGAAGACGATGACGCCGTGGCGGTCGACCATGACGGTGTGCGGAATACCGCTGACGCCAAAGGCGTTGGTAAGACTGAGTCCAAAACCGCCCTCACTGGCGCTGGTCATATCAAAATCAATGGTATTTGTCGATTTGAAGTCGCGTACGCCGCTCATAGAATCGGTTGTGCTGATTGCCAAGATCGCTACGTCGTCCTTATAGGCAAGGTAAGCGTTGTTCATGGCAGGGAACTCCGATTTACAAGGTCCGCACCAGGTCGCCCAGAAATTGATTAACACCAGTTCCTTTTCCTCAAGGACTTCGGAAAGGGTAAAGGTTTCGCCGTCGGACGTGGTCGCGGAGAAATCGTACATAACTTCCCCGAGGGCATAACGCGTATCAGCGGGCGTATCTGCCTTTGCAAGCAAACCCATAGGGTTGATTTGCATAATCGTTTCAAAGCCCTCTGCAGGGATTGTCGTCGAAAGATTGTTTTCGTCCAGCTCGTAACCGACGGGCACGTCCGTTACTTTGATCTCGTAGGAGCCGAGCGCAGCGATATCCGTTTGCCCAAAGGTCGCAAACCCAGAAGAAGAGGTTGTCTTCTCCGCGATTTTCGTTTCGCCGTTATACAATCCAACGGTGACGCCCTTAAAGCCGAAACCGCCTGCGTTGGCTACTTTGACGCGGTAGACAAAGGTGGTGGGATCGGGTTCTTCCACGGAAGAGCTGCTGTTTTCTGCCGAGCTTTGCGAGGAACTGTTCAGCGAGGACGAATTGTCGCCGTTATCGCAAGCCGTAATCCCAAGGCAAAGGCCGAGGGAAAACAACAACAATCCGCAAAGCAGGGAAAATTTATTGAATAATTTCATTGAGAAATTCCTCCAAACGTGGTGGGATTATCTGTTGATCGTAAGTACGATCTCCGTTTTGCTAAAAGAGGTGGGGGTTTTTGTTGCGCCTGTGTGTGCGAGTTGGGTAGCGCCTTCATCTTCTCCAGGTTTGCCAGAGAATACATGAATGTCGTAATCGGTTGCGCCTTCTTCCGCACCTGCATAAATTGTTAAACCATCTACATTGGTTTTTTCGGTGAATTCACACATAGATTTGCACAGCTGAACAACGACCCCCTCTACAGGATTGCTGTTTTGGTCAACCACCTTGAAAACGTACACGTTTTCGGGGATAACGAACTCGGAAGAGCTGTTATCGGCAGTGGAATCATCGCCGCCGCATGCCGCAAACGCGCCAAAACCGAGGGTGAACATAAGCGCCAAACCAAGGGTGGCTAATTTTTTGAGTTTTTTCATAATAAACCTCCTTAAAAGCAAGTTCCATAAAGAACCGCCTGGTTATGATTTTTGATTTTTATATCGCAAGGGCACTATACACCATCCTACGATTATGATAATTATATCATAAAAAGGAAAAAATCGCAATCATTTTATCGACAAAGCGAATGGATATTTAACTGATTTTGGATTTTTAGGATGAAAAATATGTGAAAACCGCGACGAAAAATCGCCGCGGTCGATAAAATTTAATTATATAATGTCGTAGAAAGGGGGCAAAAAATCGCTCTTAGAGGAGACTTGCCGCGTCCTTATCGCAGATAATCGTAACGAAAGGATGGAGCTGCAGTGCGGATGCGGGAAGGTCGGGGGTAACCGCTCCTTTTACCATACCGCGAACCGCTTCGGCTTTGTTCTTGCCAGAAACGACCATGAGGATGGATTTTGCCTGCATGATATTCTTGATACCCATGGACAATGCCTGACGGGGAACTTCGTCAATGGAGTTGAACAGACGGGAATTGTCCTTAATCGTATTTTCGGTAAGATCAACGAGGTGAGTTACGGAATCGAGGGGGGTGCCAGGTTCGTTAAACCCGATGTGACCGTTAGAACCGAGCCCCAAAACCTGCACGTCCTGCTTTTTCGTCTCGAGGAGCGCGTTGTATCTGTCGCATTCTGCCTGCGTATCTTTCGCGCTGCCGCAAGGGAGGTTGGTGTTGTTGATATCGATGTCGATATGGTTAAAAAGGTTGGTGCGCATGAAGTATGCGTAGCTTTGGTCGTGGTCTGCGGTCAAGCCGACGTATTCGTCGAGGTTGACGGTAGAAACATTTTTATAGGACGTACCGTTTTCCTTGCAATCCTTTGCCATATACTGATACATACCGATAGGGCTGGAACCCGTCGCGAGTCCGAGAACTGCGTTGGGGTTATTCTTTACGATATCGATCATAATTTCAGCTGCTTTTTTGCTCATTTCATCATAATTTTCGGTAATGATAATTTTCATAATGTCACCTCAAGCGTTATTTTAATTATTGACAGTATTATTATAGACGATAAAATCGTTGGGGTCAAGCGTTTGGAAAAACTTTTCCATGGAAAAAGTGCAGGATGTAGGGGAAATATAAAAAAACAAAAAGATTTTTCTGTTTTTCCGCGAAAAAGCTTTGACAAGCGAAAAAAAATGTGATATAGTAATATAGCTTTTGAAAGAGCAAATGAATAGAGCCGTGCAGAAGTACCCAAGAGGCTCAAGGGGCTCCCCTGCTAAGGGAGTAGTATGGGAAGACCGTAGCGAGG
>SVIT01000023.1 GCA_015069365.1 Clostridiales bacterium
TGGATCTGTAGGCTCATCAGGTGTGTTCTCGGGATCACTAGGTGGATCTGTAGGCTCATCAGGTGTGTTCTCGGGATCACTAGGTGGATCTGTAGGCTCATCAGGTGTGTCCTCGGGATCACTAGGGATTTCCGTGTATACCACGCTCACAGTTTTATTCCCACCGTCTAAAACATAGTTTTCCCAGTGACCACTATATCCTTCCTTTTCAGGAACAGCAGGCACCAGTATCTCGGTATCTTCAACTGTATATTCTTCGACCGCAACAACCTCTCCGCCTTCATATAAAAAAGTCACAGTATAGACTTTTGGCGCGTACATACTATACACATCATAATCACAGTTTGGCATTTCTGTCAATGCAGTCTCGCCGTTTTCATCTACCCATTTCACGAAATTATAGTGTTCTTTGATGGGTGTCTCCAACTCAATTTTTTCACCATACTCTAAAGATAACGTATATGTATTTTCTCCATATACGCTAAGGGTATGATGGTGCACCGCATTAAACCAAGTACCTTCGTGCAAACGATAGGTTATTTTCTCGGTAACCTCGTACCTGCTACCGTTGTTTTCAAAATATAACCCCTCTTTTATCCCCAATTCCAAGGGTTCAGAAAAACCATTCAGCCAATCTTTATGGATCAATAATTCTAACCGATCGCTCGTTCTTTCCGTTTTACAAATCAAAATTGCCTTTTGGTATTTTGGATTAAAATTCGCAGGAAAAATATCAAATCTATACCCTGAAACATCTGTTTCCTCATTGATTTTTGAAACAGTTTCTCCATTAATCGTAATATAATCCGCAATGTAAGCATAGGTATCCTGCGGTAACGTTTTATAGTCGATGCTTATCCCCGCTAAAACCTGCTCACCAAAAAATATTTCTGTTGAGCGCATCATATTTTCAGTACCCTTTTCTACCCAACCTTGAACCTGTACACTCTCCGCGATTTCCACTTTTGACGTTTCCTCTTCTGCCGCAACACCCAGCAAAGAAAGCGTCAGTCCCATACACACTGCCATAATTGCCATACCGCACGTCAATATGCAGTATCTCCACTTTTTTCCTCTCATGTCTTCTCCTTTGTATTCTCTTATTATCTCTTATTAATAAACAAGAGCTTCTTAATATACATTAGATGCCCTTGTTTTTGTCTAGATAAAAGCATTTCAACGCATACATGCCTATATCTATATACTTTTTATATAAGGAAATTAAAAATATGGCTACTACATTTAAAAAAGTATTTATCGCAAACGGTCTTGCTGCACACGTCATTAAAAAAGAAAGCGGAAAAAACTCTTACTGCTATGAAATCCGCTATCGCGCAAATGGTTATTGCATTATAACGTCTTCCACCAATCTACAAAAGGCAAAAGAAAAATTCCTTGCCAAAACCACGCCTACGGAGATCAATAAATATTATGTTGGCAAAATCAACAAAGTCGAGGATTGTAGAACTCTTAAAGAATTCGCTCTATTTTTCTTCGAAAAACATCGCAAAGAAAAAGTTGCAGCACAAACCTATAAATGCGATTTAAATCGTATAAACAAATATATTTTCCCCGCATTTGGCGATATGAATATAAGACAAATCACTCCAGACAAATGCCAAACGTTAATAGAAGGTATTCAAGCTGAAGGCAAAGGCAAAACCGCCGACGAAATTTATTCGTTATTATCAATCATTTTCAAAGGCGCAATCGCATATGGAATTATCACAAAATCCCCTCTCGCTATCGTACAAATTCAAAAACACGTTTATCAACACGGCGTTGCTTTAAGTAAAGATGAAGAAAAACTTCTTTTAACGCGTTTAATCGAGCCAGATTTTAAGATTGCAGCCGCAATCGCATTATATACTGGTTTGCGCCCTAACGAGCTTGAAACAGCCAAAATTAACGGTGATTTTATCATCGCCATAAACAGTAAACGTAAAAACAAGAAAGTCGAGTACAAACGCATTCCTATTATTGATGCGTTGCGCCCTTATCTTAAAAACGGTATCCCCGTTCTTCCAACCCCGCAATTACTTCGCAGAAGAGTCTCCGCCGCTTTACCTAATCATAAGTTGTATGATTTGCGTACAACCTTTTACACACGTTGCGACGAATACGGAGTTTCTCAGCCCGCAAGAGATGAGTTCGTTGGACATTCGGGCGGCGCGTTAACAAATGCGTATCGCGACCTTTCTGATGAGTATCTTTTGAAAGAAGCTAGGAAATTAAACGAATGGAAGTAATTTTGTTCACCAAATTGTTCACCAAACCACCCCAAAAACGCAATTTTGTATAGAATAATTATGCAAAAATACAAAAAAATCAGGCATTTATGCACGTTTTTCTGCATAAATACCTGATTTTGGTTGAGGCGACGGGACTTGAACCCACGACCTTTTGGTCCCTAACCAAACGCGCTACCAAGCTGCGCTACGCCTCAATATTCGCTTGCTTTGCTCGCAAACAGCATAAACAATTATACCCGTCCGCAATCATTAAGTCAAGCGTTTTTTCATATCTTTTTTAACTTTTTTAGAATTTTTTTCGACTTTACTAAAAAAAGCCCCTTTTGCCTGCCTATAATAGCAGTGCTGCCACTTTCACCCCGAATACGCACGTGGGGAAAACCATGAAGAATGCGGTCACACCAACAGCAAACAATACCCCCGCCCAAGCAATTATCCCCGAAAATCTATCCGCAAGTCGCGTTTTTTTCAACACAAGTGCCACTGTGCACAGCGCCAAAAGAGAGAACCCTGCACCGATCACAGCATACCGAATGTATGGAGAAGAATAGGTGAATACCACTTCATTCATCCCCTCCTCAAGCTCTACCGCAAGGAATTTTAAATCGTTTTCGATAAGCTCGGCTTTCTTGCCGTTGACTGTAACGCTATAGCCTTTTGATGCAACGAAATTGAGAAATAAACACTCTCCAGCCTGCGCGCTAACATTTGCAGTGATTTCGCCCGCGCCGACCTCTACCATCGCCGCCTTCGACCAAAGATATTCGCTAAGCTCCGTCGCCGTTTCTACCGTCACCGCGTCCGCCTTTGAGCTACCAGTGACCGTTTGCATCTCCGACAAAGTCTTACCGCGTAAAAACTCGTACAGTGCCTGCTGATTGTATTTTCTGTTCACGCTATTGTTGGTATTCTCCCTTATAAAACGGAAGTCCCCGCTATCCACGCGGTATGCCGATGGAAACACGATTGAGTTTTCATAGATATAATATCCGCCTGCGTTCAAGTGCACTTGTCTGCCCTCTTCGTCGCGCGTGTATACTTTCTTCATATACGGTTTTTGTTCGACTAATACCCTCTCATCCGCGGGAACGTAGAAATATTTATACCCCATGAAGGCGTCGCCAAATTCTTCGCAACGATTATTCTTGCCTGTATTATGCGCACTCTTAAAAGTGTTTTTCCCGTTACCAAGATACCCAAACAGTTGCAATGCAACAAAATTATCTGCGTCGATTACCGAGGAAAAAACACTAAACGAGTTCGTCCCACCCGAAAACGGCGCGCACGCCGTCAAATCATCGCTGTAATCTTTCAAACGGAAATACTCCTTGTCACGCTCATTCAATTCCTTGCAAAGAGTCTGATAATGCCCCACTTTTACGTGGGTTGTAGAGGAGTTCCCCAAAATCAACTGATTGTTATAAAAGACCACCTGCACACCGACCACAACGAGTAAAACAAGGGACAGAGCCCGAGGGCTCGCCTTTTTTAACCCGACGAATAAAATCCCCACAATCGCCACGATTGCCAAGACGACAAACGGCACGATCAAAACCTCCATTCCGCCGAGGGAATGCGCAAAACGCCCAGCAAAACCGTTCAGCGATTTTAAGGTTTCCTCGTCTTTAATAAACCAGCCCCAGAATATCTTATAAGCGCCGTTAAAGGAAAACAAAGCAAGCGCCACCGCCGCCAAAGCCCCGAGCGCGAACAGTGCCCCCGTGTAGATACGCACCCGTCTATTATGTTTATTTGTCAAGGGATGATCTTTCGTAACCTCGTACATGCCCCCCTCGTTTGCAGTTTCTGTCATCTCCTCCACAATTTCGGTGCTTGTCTCTTCTAAAACAACAGTCCTCGGGAGCAAGAGGCTAAGTCCATCGTACGACGCACCCTTTTCATAACACAGACCCTCGAGAGAAAGGCACGCGCCGCCCAAAAAATACAGGGCGTTCAAAAAGCCGAATCGCAGCGCGTAGGACATATAGGAGCCCATATTGAGGAGCAACATGGATTCATCTACGAGCAAGGGCAATAACGTCATAATCCCTGCAAGTAGCATGAATTTTGCAAACGGTTCTTTCAAGCCTTTTCGTATAAACCACACAACCGTCAAAATGAAGAAAATTGAATCGCAAACAATATACGACCATTTGCTGTATAACGAATTTGCATAGGAATCAATAAATTTTGACGAATCGAAATCCTGCGGTAACCCCGTCTCTCCCGAGACGGTATATCCATACCAAAGATTTTCAAAAAGACTGCCCCCGCGCGCACCATTTAAAAAGGCTGACAAAGCAGGCAATAAAACGGGTAATGCAATTAAGATTGCAACCGCAAAGGATATACACAGGTATGCGATGAACCGATTTCTCTCCTCTTTTTTCACGCACAGAAGACCATACCCGATTAATACGGGAAAGACAGTAAAAAGGGAAAAACACGCAATGGAAAAACAGGTATAAATACAGCATGCGCACAAAATAGAAAAAGCAAGGAATTTCCCAGTCCGTACGTATCTTACGAACGCCCACGTACAGAAAGGCATATAAATGAGAAAATCCATCCAGTTGATATAGGTATTAGAAACGAACGTATACCCGCAATACGCGTATACAATCCCGACCCCGATACAGATATAATCTGGAATCCCCTTAAACAACGTCTTTGCAAACCAAGTCCCTGCAAAAGCGATCGCCATCAGCTTGCAGACCATGACGATACTGCTTGCATACAGCACGTTCCCATCGCCGCAAACCAAAAACAGCCAACTGAACGGGCTGACGAAAAAGTACAAAAACGTACCCGTAACGTCCGCGCCGCCCACGATCGCATAAGAATAGGTCAGGGTGGATTTTCCGTCAAATACGTCGAAAATATGCTCGATAAAAGGACAGATTTGCGCGGAGAGATCGTAGCTTGCTACGGTATGCTCTTTCCCGAACGGGTATACTCCGTAAATGGCAAGCGTTGTCAGGTATAAAAACAATACGAAAATAGGCGCGAAAAAGAACGCGTAGTTCTTATCAAAGAATCCGCTAATTTTTCGTGCCCATACTTTTATATCAAATTTTTTGTCTTTTGCCGAAGTCTCTTCTACTGTCGGCTCTGTCATCATTTCCGTCATATTCGTATTGTAGCATTTTTTTCCATACAAGTCAAGTTTTTCATATAGAAAAACGGACGGTCATTCCGTCCGTTTCGTCCATTTTGTTTGCCTTGGGTAAAATCAATTCGCTTGTTCTGCGTAGCATTCTTCGCAATATATATCTCCAAGATCTTCACGGTAGATTGCGTCCTGCTTATGGTCGTAACACCATGCACATACTTCCCACGTATATTTATAGCACTGGTCGCAAAGATATTTTTCCTGATCCTCTCTGTAGGCAATCCCTATATCGGTTTCTCTATTAGTGCAACCGTCACAAGGAATATTATCCAACAGCGGAGCGCATTCACCACAATATACACCTTCGCCGTGTTCGCCCGTTCTAAACGTCGCGTCAGCCTTTCTGATATGGCAATATTCGCAAGTCTCCCAGGTCATCTGCTCGAAACAAGCATTGCAAAGCACGTAACCGTTTTCACGAGGCGCAACCGATTTGTCTTCTAAATTATTTTGACCGCATACGTAACACATACAAACCACGCCGCTGGGAGCGGTAATCTTGTCAACCAGTTGCAACGTAGCATCCATATTCAATATGTATTCCGTAACCACGTTCGGCATATTCTCCATCTCAAACGCAAAAACAAAACCAAGCTTTGCAGAATTAAGCTCTTTAAAGGTAGCTTCCGTGGTCAGAGTGATATCACACTTTGTAACCTCGATCGCGTTGCACATCGCAAGCGTCATCCATACGTCGTTGGGCAAAACATCGCCAAGCGTCGTTTCGGTCAAACCCATTTCTATCTCCGCAATGACCCCTTCTAACGTAATGGGTTCTTCGGGCTCTTCCTCAAGTTCTTCGCTCAAATCTCCAGAAGTCGTAGATATAGGTTTAACCTCTGCGTTAGGGATATCTTCCATGGAGGGAGGCACAATCTCACTATTGCTGCTTTCAATCATTTCAATCGCCAGAGCCAGCAATTCGTCTACGGTCATCGTCGCATACTTATCGATTTCCGCGTCCAAATCCATCTCAACGATTTCTTCTACAGTGATAAACTCGCCCGCGATTTCCTCAAACATCGCCGCAACCTCGGGGTTTTCCAACAACCCCTCTACCGCCTCGTCGATATCCGCATATTCGGTAGTTTCCGCAAGATATTCATTGACCATACCGTGCACTTCGCCAACCGTCTTGGAACCTATCTGATTTTCAATAATATAGGTCTTGATCTCCTCGAACGAAGTATCCGCAAATTCCAAAACCTTATTCGTTACAGCAAGCAAGGTCGTCTGCGGAGTCAACGAACCGACATAATCCAAAACCGCGTTGACCTCGTTTTTATAGCTCATTGAAACTGTGGTAGAGGTTGCCTCATACTCTTTCAATACCTTGAACGCTTCCGTGAGCGCGCCTTGGATTTCTGCAGAATCAGCGCCTTGTTCTTCCAGCATTGCCCAGACCGTTGCAGGCGACTGCGCCCAAGAGGTACCGCTGTTATAATACACATAGCCGTCCACAAAATAAACGTTCTGCAACATCTGCACGATCGTTGCCGTTTGCTCGTTCAGCTGCGCAAGTTCAGGCGCGGTGATATTCACCTGAAAATCTGCCCCCTCTTCCGTCTGTGCGATCTTTACCAAGCCTGTAACGTTATACGTATGCGTTGTCTTTTGATCTTGCCCATCAACAGAGGAAGACTGCGAGTTGCTACTGTTTCCAGCCCCGCCAACTTCCGAGCTATCGCCTTTATCGAACAATCCACTGATAGCGCCGCAAGCCGTAAAAGAGGACAATGCAAACGTACAGCCAAGCGCTAACGCTAACTTTCTCCAAATTTTCATAAACTCCTCCTTAAAAAAGTTTTTTCTATAATAAACCTATGGTTTAGTAACCATATTTTATCACGCTTATTTTTATCCGTCAATAGATTTTTGTGAAAAAAATCCCATTGTCATATAAAAAAATTACACGGAAAAGCAGCTTCCTTCTTTTCCGCGTACAATACAGTTGTTATAAACTTAGTTCTATTTTGTTTTGATGTATTCGTCGATGGCTTTTGCTGCGATTTTACCTGCGCCCATCGCCTTGATGACCGTTGCCGCGCCCGTTGCCGCGTCACCCCCGCAATATACGCCCTCAATTGAAGTCTTACCCACTTCATCCACCGCAATCTCACCGCGGCGCAAGGTGTCAAGTCCCGGCGTCGTCGCTTTCAAAAGCGGGTTGGGAGAGGTCCCCAACGACATAATTACACAGTCTACGGGAATGATAAACTCGCTTCCTTCGATCACTTTGGGAGAACGGCGGCCGCTCGCGTCGGGTTCGCCAAGCTCCATCCGCACGCACTCTATCCCTTTCACCCAGCCGTAGGAAGGATCTCTGGGATCGGTCGTTTCCGTTGCAAGGATACGGGTGGGGTTGGTCAAAAGATCGAAAATAATCCCCTCTTCTTTTGCATGCTCGATCTCCTCACGGCGGGCAGGCAATTCTTCCTCGCCACGACGATACACGATATGCACCTCTGCGCCCAAACGCTTTGCCGTACGCGCCGCGTCCATTGCCACGTTGCCGCCGCCTACGACCGCCACGCATTTACCGCGCTGAATGGGGGTATGACTATCCCATTTGTACGCTTTCATAAGGTTGGAACGGGTCAAAAACTCGTTCGCGGAATACACCCCTTTCAGGCTTTCTCCAGGGATATTCATAAACTTCGGTAGGCCTGCGCCCGAACCGATAAACACCGCTTCAAAGCCGTATTCCTCTTTCAGCTCTTCTATCGTGATAACACGCCCGATGACCATGTTGGTCTCCACCTTTACGCCGAGCGCCTTAAGATTATCCACTTCCTTTTTCACGATCGCCTTGGGAAGACGGAATTCGGGGATACCGTACACCAACACCCCGCCTGCAACGTGCAGTGCCTCGAACACAGTCACTTCATGCCCCATTTTTGCCAAATCGCCTGCGCAAGTCAACCCTGCAGGACCAGAGCCCACAACCGCCACTTTATGTCCATTGAGGGGGGCAGGTATGGGTTGAACGGTACAATTTGCATTATGCCAGTCGGCGACAAAGCGTTCTAATCTACCGATACCGACCGCCTCGCAGCCAGCCTTGATACCGCGCGTACATTTGCCTTCGCACTGCGTTTCCTGCGGACAAACACGGCCGCAAACCGCAGGCAGGGAAGAATCCTCTGCAATGATTTGATACGCCTCTTCAAACTCCCCTTCCGCCACTTTCGCGATAAATTCGGGGATCTTAATATTGACGGGACAAGCGGCTACACAAGGACGGTTTTTACAACCGATACAGCGTTTCGCCTCATCAATCGCCATCTCCGCAGTATACCCGAGCGCCACTTCGTCAAAATTACCATTTCTAACCTCGGGATCTTGTGCGGGCATGGGATTTTTCAATGGATTCATATTGAATTTTGCCATGATCACTGCACCTCCTTTTTGAAAAGATTGCAGGTCTTTTCTCTCTCGTGCGCCTCAAATTCTGCATACGTCCTAGATCGGCTCATCGCTTCATCAAAATCAATCAAATGACCGTCGAATTCAGGACCGTCGACGCAAGCAAATTTCATCTCACCGCCCACCGTCAAACGGCAGCCCCCGCACATACCCGTTCCGTCAATCATGATCGGGTTCATGCTGGCAATCGTTTTCACACCGTATTCTTTAGTTGCCGCGCAAACGAATTTCATCATGATCAAAGGTCCGATCGTGATGACTTCATCAAACTGCTCGCCCTTTTCCAGCAACTCTTTCAAAGGTACACAAACATTCCCCTTTTCACCGTAGCTGCCATCATCCGTCATCATGTAAAACTCGTCCGAACAAGCTTTAAATTCCTCTTCTAAAATCACCAAATCCTTATTTCTAAAACCTATGATTGAAGTAACCTTAGTACCCTGTTCGTGGAGCGCTCTTGCCACAGGCAACGCGATTGCGCACCCGACGCCGCCGCCGACTACGCAGACTTTTTTCAACCCGTCCGTGTGAGTGGGTCTGCCCAAAGGTCCGACGAAATCAGGGATATATTCTCCTACCTTTTTATGGTTTAACAGTTCGGTCGTGCCGCCGACAATCTGGAAGATCACGGTCACCGTGCCCTTTTCTCTATCATAACCCGCTACGGTAAGAGGAATACGTTCTCCCTCTTCATCCGCACGCAAAATAATAAACTGCCCAGGCAACGCTTTCTTTGCCACAAACGGCGCAAGTATCTCCATCTGCGTGACCGTAGGGTTCAGTTCTTTTTTACTGACGATCTGATACATAGTATGTTTTCTCCTTATATGCTTACATCTTTTTAATTATACTACGAATTAAAAAATCTGTCAAACGATTGATATAAGAATCACTTCTCTCTAAATAGGATAAAATAAAAAAATAATTTCTTTTTTTACACTTTTTTCATTTGCTTTTCTTATCATTTAGTAGTATAATGTCAATCGATTGTACAAATATAAGGAGAATTGTGCATATATGCAAGCATTACTTAGTCTTTCTATAGCATTGTTGGCAGGGCTGATGCTTTCGCGTGTTGCGAAGCTGGCAAAACTCCCTGCTGTCACCGCGTACCTCGTTGCAGGTATCCTGATTGGGCCGTATTGCCTTGGCGCATTCGGCGTCAAGGGGCTTGGGTTTGTATCCATGGAAGATATTGAAACCTATTCCTTGCTCTGCGACGTAGCCCTTGGCTTTATCGCTTTCTCAATCGGTAACGAATTCCGTCTTTCTCAACTGAAGAAAATCGGGAAACAAGCGACCATTATCGGTATCTTTCAGGCAGTCTTCACGACGTTGCTTGTAGACGCAGCTTTGATTACGGTCCACTTTATCGTGCCAGACAAATTCCCCTTGCCTGTAGCCATTGTACTCGGTGCGATTGCTGCGGCAACTGCGCCCGCTGCGACCCTAATGGTCGTCAAACAGTATAAGGCGAAAGGTCCTGTGACCGATACCCTTTTACCCGTAGTTGCCCTCGACGACGCGGTGGGTCTGGTCTTGTTTGCAGTCTCGTTTGGGATTGCAGGTGCGATTAACAGCGGTACCGTCAGCATTATTTCCATTTTGGTCGAACCCCTCTTAGAGGTTGTTTTATCCCTTATCTTGGGGAGCATTATGGGGCTTTTGTTCCATTTCTGCGAACGGTTCTTCCATTCCCGTTCCAAACGTTTGTCCGTGTCGATTGCGTTCGTATTCCTGACCATCGCCCTTTCCATGCTGAAATTCGAGATCGGCGGCGTTCATATCGCGTTCTCTTCCTTGCTCGTTTGCATGATGCTGGGAACGATCTTCTGTAATATCTGCGATTTTTCCGAAGAGCTTATGGAACGTGTGGACCGTTGGACCGCCCCTTTGTTCGTCCTCTTCTTCGTGCTTAGCGGCGCAGAGTTAGAACTGTCGGTATTCGGCGATATCGTGATTGTGCTGATCGGTTTGGTCTATATCCTTTCTCGTTCGGCAGGAAAATACACGGGCGCATTGCTCAGCTCCAAGATGGCGAAATCGGACGACAATATCGTCAAATATTTAGGTATTACCCTTCTGCCTCAGGCAGGCGTAGCACTGGGGATGGCAATGAAATCACAAGCTCTCGGTGCAAGCATGGGCTTAATTATCTCGAATATTACCCTTTTTGCGGTACTTATCTATGAATTAGTCGGCCCGATGCTGACGAAGATCGCGCTGATGAAAGCAGGCGAAATCAATCCCGAAGGCAAGACCAGCGCACGTCACGAACATGCAAAAAATCACGGCTTGTCCCATCATATCAAAGAAAAATAATTATGGTATGTAATCATAAAACGGCGAGGTTTCCCTCGCCGTTTTTTAATTGTTCCGCACTTTTACTATTACTTACCAAACGGTAACCTCTCCGTCAACGTAGTGCCAGTAATTACCCGTCTCCGTCGGCTGAGTTTCGCTGTAATAATATCTGGTTGCGTTGGTTAAAAAATCATTACTTAAGCCAATCGACATATTTGCCCAATCCTCTGCCGTACCGTGATAATATACGTTCGTCAAGTTTCTACAATCATAAAAAGTACTGCTACCAATAGTTCGACACACGCTACCATCTTCAAAGATTACGTTGACAACCTTTGCAAAATAATCGGTATTGTCGGCATGTGAATCGAATAAATAATTACGAATCCTCTTTACCTTTGCGCCTATAATTACCGTAATCCCTTTCCCATTTTGTCCTGCGTTATAGAAGGTGCCACCGTTTGCAGAAAGCCCTCTTACATCCGCACATTCTATAGCATTGTATCTAACTTCCGTCAACGCCGTACAATTTTTGAATGCCGCCGCCCCGAGCTCTGTAACGGCTTCGGGAATTTCTATACTCGTCAACGCCGTGCAATTTTGAAAAGCTTCATTCCCAATCTCCGTCACGCCATCGGGGAGTTCTATACTCGTCAAGCTACTACAGTTATTGAACGCACCACTGCCAATCACGGTTACGCCTTGGGGTATCGTTACGTTTGTCAAGCTGTTGCAACTGGAGAATATGTATCTCGCAATCACGGTTACCCCATTTCCGATTACTACGTTTTTCAAGTTATCACAACTAAGGAACGTCGAATTCCCAAGCGTAGTAACACTGTTTGGAATTGTTACATTCGTCAAACGATCGCAATCATAGAACGCATTGTCGCCAATGCTTTCACATATACTATTTCCCGCAAAGTCTATGCTGACGATTTTAGCGGACTGAAATAATTTTTTTGGAATCCTCTTGACGTTTGCCCCTATGGTCAATGTAACGTCCGCTCCGTCTTCCTCGTCAGAACCGAAGATAAGATTGCTATGAGAGTCCAAATCCGCACATTCCGTTGCATTGTACTTAATTTCCGTCAATGCCGTGCAATGATAAAACGCCCTATTACCAATTACGGTTACGCTTTCACATATTTCCACGCTCGTCAAACTATTGCATTTTGCAAATGCATAATCCCCAATATTTTCGCATACGCTACCCTCTTCAAAGTCTACGCTGACAATTTTAGGGGCATTGTCCACGCTACCAAAATAAAACAAAGACGAGGGAATACTCTTCACATTCGCGCCTATGGTTACGGAGATACCTTCTCCGTCTTGCCCTGCTTTGCTGAACACTATCGTGTTTCGATACGTGCAGTTCGTTGCATTGTACTTAATTTCCGTCAATCCCTTACATTCCGAAAACGCAGCCCTACCAATCGTACTCACCATAGAGACAATTTCTATGCTCGTCAAACCGGTACATTTTGCAAATGCATAATCCCCTATAGTTTCACATACACTACCCTCTGCAAATTCCACGCTGATAATTTTATGGGCTTTATAAAACAAATACGCAGGGATCTTCTTCACGTTCGCTCCTATGGTTACGGAGATACCTTCTCCATCTTCCCCTGCTGTTCCGAATAGAGCACTTTCACCAAAATCCGCGCATTCCATAGCGTTATACTTAATTTCCGTCAACGCAGTACATCCGGAGAATGCACCTCCGCAAATGCTGGTTACAGCTTTGCCAATCGTCACGCTTGTCAAACCGCAAGAAAAAAATGCTCCCCCAGCTATTATTCTTGCTTCATCATGGATTTCGCACGAAACGATATCCGTTGATTTTGCTTTCATCAACGCATAATACGGATTGTTTTTGCTACCGAAATAATACGCATTGTCGCTTTCGTTAAATTGCAAACTGTCGCAACGTTCAAACGCGGTCGAATCAATCGAAACCACATTATTTCCAAGGATCACATTCGTCAAATCGGTGCATCTTGCGAACGCCTCGAGGCTAATCGAGGTTACGCTATCGGGAATGGTTACGCTCGTCAAACTACTGCAACCATAGAACATTTCCCAGCCAATCGTCGTCATACCGTTGCCCAGCGCCACGTTTGCCAAACCACCGCAATTTTTGAAAGCACCCCTGCCTATCTTGGTTACACTGTCAGGGATTACGATACTCGTCAATTTTCCACATTGATAGAAAGCGGAATCCCCAATCTCGGTTACACTATCGGGAATTTCTACGTTTGCCAATGCCTTACAGCAATCGAACGTTCCATATGCTATTTTAGTTATGCCGTTCCCAAGCGCGACACTTGTCAATTTTTCACATTCCGAAAAAGCTTCCTCTAAAATCTTGGTTACACTATCGGGAATTTCTATGCCCGTCAATGTACGGCTCCCATAGAACGCGTGATAACCTATCTCCGTAACAGGGATATCTTTATACTTCGCAGGAATTACCACGTCCGTATCTTTGCAGGTGCCTATTCCCGTTACCTTGTAATAAGTACCGTCCTCGCTCAACTTATACGACAAGCCCGGGCTGTAATACGCTCCGCCGCATACCGTACAAACTTTGTTCTCGTATTTATGTCCTTCTGCAACGACGTCAATCACGGTATCTTCCGCGCCGCAACCGTGATCACACACCGCAGTTTTCGTACCGTCTTTCTCGCAAGTCGCATTGTTGTCCGAAACGTAATTCGTATAGCTGTGCTGTAAACTAGAACCCTCGTCCGCTACGGTATCTTCAGCACCGCAACCATGATCACATACCGCAGTTTTCGTACCGTCCTCTCCGCACTTTGCATTGTTGTCCGAAACGTAGTTCGTATAGCTGTGCTGTAAGGCAGTGCCCTCGTCCGCTACGGTATCTTCTGCACCGCAACCATGATCACATACCGCAGTTTTCGTACCGTCCTCTCCGCACTTTGCATTGTTGTCCGAAACGTAGTTCGTATAGCTGTGCTGTAAGGCAGTGCCCTCGTCCGCTACGGTATCTTCTGCACCGCAACCATGATCACATACCGCAGTTTTCGTACCGTCCTCTCCGCACTTTGCATTGTTGTCCGAAACGTAGTTCGTATAGCTGTGCTGTAAGGCAGTGCCCTCGTCCGCTACGGTATCTTCTGCACCGCAACCATGATCACATACCGCAGTTTTCGTACCGTCCTCTCCGCATTTTGCATTGTTGTCCGAAACGTAGTTCGTATAACTGTGCTGTAAAACCTGTACGTAATTTCCTACGTAATCGTCTCCGCATTCGCAAGTGTACGTAGTAAAGCCCTGCGCTGTGCAAGTCGGTGCCGTAACTTCTTCGGTATAATTATGAGTATGTACGCTGTCCTTAGACGAATCGGGCGTACTCTGTGAAGAGGTTTCATTCGAACCGTCGCCACGCCCTCCACCTATATTATCTAGAATACCATCGAACGCCCCACACGCAGTAAGACCAAAAGCGAACGTCAAACACGCCGATAACGCAAATAAAAATTTCGGTAATTTCCTTTTCATAAAAACCTCCGTACGTTGCTGTTATATAGACAAGTAGTAGTATTATCTTAACATTTTTTTCTTGCCCTGTCAATAGTTGTAGGATTTTTTATGCTTACATTGTAGAAAAAACCCGACGGTTGCTCGTCGGGGTTCTTTTCATTTGCCATTATTTATTATTTTCAACCATTTCCGCCGTCTCTTCCGTTGTGTTTTTCTTCCGTCTGAAGATAAACTTGCGGAACAAAATCACGTTCATAACGATAAAGAACGCCGCCAGTATTCCAAGCGTCAACAACGGCTTTTGGGGCGCAAGCGTTGCGAGCAACATCATCGGGAACCCAAACACAATCGCAGGGAAGTTCTGGTAAACAAGGTTGTCGGATACAGGAGTTTTGAAATCGGGGTCGATTTCGCGGAGCAAAATGATACCCGTACTCGCCGTACCCGTCAGCATGCCGTACATCGCCAAGAACTGTTCTTCAGAGTATTCCTTGAACATTTTTCTTGCAATAAACAAATTATAAAGGTAGGTAGACACCAAGCCGACAACGCCAAGAATCAGCATAATCCCCCAGTAGTCTTTCAGCATATCCAAACGAATTGCCGCGATCCCCGCAACGACCATGATATCGAAGAAGAAATTCCCGATACGGTTCAACATGAAATTGTTGGTATATTCTTTTTTGACAATTCCCTTTTTGTTGCAGAATTTGAGCACCGCTTTCACGAGCGTTGCCGTCAATACGCCGAGCAGGAAGTTGAACCCGTAAATGACCGATTTCATTCCAGGCAACAACAACCCTAAACCGTACATTGCCAAAAACGCCAACAGATAAGAAAGCAGAACAAACCCGATCTGTACCGTCAACTTATCAATACCGCCGTTCATGGGGATTTCGTTTTTCGTCTGAATCTGATCCCCAGAAATGTTTTCGCTTTCCTCATCCTCAGTCCCTAAAATCTTGTATTTTTTCCTCAGGATTGTGAGGTGGATAACGCCGCCGATGCTCGCACTCAAAAAGCCAAGTGCCGCAATTGTCAAACCAAAACTCTTACCGCCGACAAAGCCGTGCTCTGTCTCATAGATGTTGCCGTAATTAAGCGCCTGACCAGTACCTTGACCAAAACCAAAGGGTAACAGAATGCCCGACGCCGCAAAGAAATCGGTAATAATCAAAGAAGCGATCAACGTGCTCCCAAGCCCAAGCACTGCCTGCAAAAGATATGTAGCGACCGTAGTTACACCCGTATTGAACACCTCAACGCTGCGTTTTTTCGTCAGCTTTTTATCGGACGTTTTCAACGACGTTGCGATAAAACCAAGCGCCAGCGCATGATAGGTCAAGATCTCCATCTGCGTCATGCCGTTCCCGCCGAAAAACGCCGTATCGAACATGACGTCTCCCGTAATCGCCTTATAGATAGAAGCAATAACGAGCAACATAACCCCTGCCAAAACGGACGTAGGAATGAGCGACGCGCGCAAGAATTTCACCGAACGTTTCAGTCCGTTCGCCACCAACAAGGAAAGCAGTAATACCGCAAGGACATTGAGTCCGCCCCAGACGCTAAAGTCCCAAAAATTTTCCATCTTCCTCTCCTTTTCTCACGTTTTTGTCACGGTGATAAATCTGCACGTATTTCAATGCGTTAAACCGCTGATCCCCTTTCATTTGATATACTTTTCCGCCGTAATATACGTTGAGTTTATTCTTCCCCAAAACCGTCACGGCTGATATCTCCTCGAACGGGAAATCCAACGCAGTTTCTTTCCCCTTTACGTTGATACCTTTGCCTGTCAAGGACAACGCTACGTTATCCTCAAGCGGGTGCTTTTTATCGTATAAAATTACCTCAGAGATGGATACCGTGTCCGTGAATAAGCTATTTTCCCCGTACGCGGCAACGTCCAACGAATTGATAAAATCACTCTGGTAATCGTACCACTCCGTCATAAAACGGAACGGAAATTCTTTCCCTACTCCCTGTAATTCTTTCGTCGGCAAATACCTCACCGTCCGTCCGCATTTCGTGCAGGTGACAAGGTCTTTATCACTCTCAAATTTCGCAAGACCACAATCGGGACAAACGTATATCGCTCTCTCAATGTATTCGGCAAGACGCTTGCTCTTGAATTCCGCATCGGCAACCCCCTCGTTAACGTAAAGAGTCTCCGCAATCAACGCGAATAGTTCGTCGTCGGAAAGTTTTTGATATTCTTCCACCTCGACCACTTTCGCCACGTACGCACGCATCTTCCCTTTTCGAACCACGTCGCTCCAACGAGGCTGTACGCCGTACCCGCCTTCAATGCGGTATAAAAGCAGAGGCAGTTTCAACGCTCTGCAAAGCGCGACGATCGCGGGCTTGATATACTCGGTCTTCCCGCTGTACGTGCGATTTCCCTCAGGTGCGACAGCAATCGAACCGCCCTCTTTTCTGACCCTCAAACAATTCAGCACCGCTCTCGAATCCGTTGCCTGCTTTTTGATGGGAATGGGCGCGACTGCCCATTGCAAAAGGCGGGAGATGAACCCATTCGAGAAAATATCCTCACTCGCTACGTAATAGAGCGGACCTTTGAAAGAACAGCCAACGATAAACTGGTCAATCCCCGTTTGGTGATTGAATAATATAAAATACTGACGTTTCCCTTGTTCTTTGAAACGTTCAATGCGTACATGGTACTTACATCTCATATACGGATATAGTACGCAATAGGCGAGCTTCGTAATCACACGATGACGAAAACGACGCCATTTTTTTGCTTTTTTCTTTGGCATAAATACCCCTTACTTAAAAAAGTTTCTTCAAAACCATTTGATATTATATCACAAAATTTTCCACATGTAAAGCCTCTAATGTGGATTTCACGATTTTTTCACATTAAAAAACGCCGTTTTCCAACAGCGTTTTTATTATATTACCGTATGCACAATTATGCATTTGCGCACGTTTTTATTTTGAGGAACGTTTAACGTGAAACCCTTTCTCTCCCATAATAGGCACGAAGATACAACTCCTTAATCTCCTCTACCAAAGGATACCGAGGGTTCGCACCAGTACACTGATCGTCAAACGCGTCCTTGCTCAGTTTATCGAGTGAGGATAAGAATTCTTCCTCGCTCCCCTTATCCCCGATCGCTTCCTTAATCGTTTTCGGCAGATGCAACTGCGCCTTCAATTCTTCTATCTTTTTCAGGAAATCCTCAAAGACTTCTTCCTCCGTATCCCCTTTGCACCCGACGTACCGCCCCACCTTTGCGTACCGCGCTAAGCAATCGGGATAGGCGTACTGAGGAAACGTCCCCATCTTCACGGGACTGGGCGAGGCGTTGAATTTCATGACCTCGATCAAGAGCAACGCATTCGCCATACCGTGAGGCAAATGCCACCGCGCCCCCAGCTTATGCGCCATCGAATGGCATATCCCCAAAAAGGCGTTTGCAAACGCCATACCAGCCATCGTCGCGGCATTCGCCACCTTTTCACGGGCAAACATATCCTCTCCCCCATGCTCAAATGCACGAGGCAGGTACGAGATGAGCAGGGAAATCGCCTCATACGCAAGCCCGTTGGTATAATCGGATGCGAGCAAACTCGCGACAGCTTCTATCGCATGAGAGAGAGCGTCTATCCCCGCATTCGCCGTCAGCCCCTGCGGAATATCCGCCATCAAATCCACGTCACAGATCGCCACAGTCGGCATCAGTTCATAATCGGCGAGCGGATATTTTTCCCCACTCTTCTCATCGGTGATGACTGCAAACGGAGTCACTTCGCTCCCCGTCCCCGCCGTGGTCGGGATAGCGATAAAGATTGCCTTTTGTCCTGCTTTCGGCAACGCGCTGACCCGCTTTCGAATATCCATAAACCGCATCGCAATATCTTGGAAACGCGTAGAAGGATGTTCGTACAGCGTCCACATGACCTTTGCCGCGTCCATCGGCGAACCGCCGCCAAGCGCAATCACCGCGTCGGGCAAAAACTCCGTCATTCGTCTTACCCCCTCTTTCACGCAAGCAAGCGTAGGGTCTGGCGTAACGTCGAAAAAGACAGTATAGATAATCCCCATTCCGTCCAAAACGTCCGTCACTTTTTTTGCCATGCCGCTACGGAATAAAAACTCATCCGTGACGATAAAGACACGCTTCCGACGATAGACGTCTTTGAGTTCCTGCAACGCCGTTGACAGACAGCCTCTTTTGAAATAGACCTTCTCAGGCGCGCGGAACCACAGCATATTTTCTCTGCGGTACGCCACCGTTTTCACATTCAACAGCTCTTTTATCCCGACGTTTTCGCAAACGCTGTTTCCTCCCCAAGAGCCGCAGCCCAAAGTCAGCGACGGAGTCAAACGGAAATTGTAAAGATCCCCGATCCCCCCTTGCGCGGCGGGAGTGTTAACCAAAATACGACACGCCTGCATACGCTCACAAAAATAGCTGAGCTTCCCTTTTCCGAGCCGTTCGTCCAAAAAGACGGAAGCGGTATGCCCCAGCCCCCCTACGCGAACCAAACTCTCGCAAAGCCGTACCCCGTCCTCAAAATTTTCCGCATGGTACATTGCCAAGACGGGAGAAAGCTTTTCCAGAGAAAAAGACTCGTGCGAACCGACCTCTTCCACCTCTGCAATCAGCACTTTCACGTTCGGCTGGACGGAAATATCGGCAAGCGACGCAATCTCCGTTGCCTTTTTGCCCACGATTTTTGCGTTCAGAGCGCCGTTGACAAACATCACAGCGCGCAATTTTTCCTTTTCCTCATCGGAAAGGAAATGACAATTCTGCTCCAAAAACTCCTTTTTCACCTGCTCGTAAATCCCATTCAACACGACCATGGCCTGCTCGGACGCGCAAATCACACCGTTGTCAAAGGTCTTCGAGTGGATGATGGAAGAAACAGCAAGGCGAATATCCGCGGTATCGTCGATCAATGCAGGCGTATTCCCTGCGCCGACGCCGATGGCAGGTTTTCCCGAAGAATATGCCGCACGGACCATGGCGGGCCCGCCCGTCGCCAAAATAATATCCGCCTCTTTCATAAGATAGGCGGACAAAGCCACGGACGGTTCTTCAATCCAGCCGATAATATCCCTTGGCGCGCCTGCCTCTACCGCTGCGCGCAACACGATTTCCGCCGCCGCAATCGTACATTTTTTGGCACGCGGATGCGGGGACAAAATCAAGCCGTTTCTTGTCTTAAGACAAATCAATGCCTTAAAAATAGCCGTCGAGGTGGGATTCGTGGTCGGTATTACCGCCGCCGCAACCCCGATCGATTCGGCTATCCTCATATACCCTGCAGCCTCGTCCGTTTCCAACACACCGCAGGTCTTTTCATTTTTATATCGATTATAAATATATTCGGACGCATAGTGGTTCTTCAGGACTTTATCCTCAAAAACGCCCATACCCGTTTCTTCCACCGCCATTTCCGCCAGCGGTATACGCGCGGCGTTTGCACTCATTGCCGCCGCCTTAAAAATTTCGTCCACCTTTTCCTGAGAATAGGTGGAAAACTCCGTCTGCGCCGCCCGCACGCGCCGCAACGTTTCTTCCAAAGCCCGCCCTGCTTCCGTAGCCGACTTTTGTTCATTTTTCTCCGTCATTCCCCCTCCTTATCACGCCCATCGACGTAGAATAAGGACGGGCGGATTTATTGATCGCTCATTCGGTACAATTTCCCTGCAAGCATAGCAAGCGACGCTGCAAGATCTTCCGTTTTCAGCACGATATCCTTAGGCACGCGCAACGGCGCGGGAGCGAAATTCCAGATTGCTTTGATACCTGCCCCCACCATTTTATTCAAAACGTCTTGTGCGGCAACTTTCGGAACGGTGATAATCCCAATACGGATTTTATGTTCTTGCACAAACGGTTCCAGTTCAGAAATAGGTAAAATAACCTTATCCGCAACCGTTGTTCCGATTAATTTTTCCGAAATATCGAATGCCGCTACAACGTTCAGGCCGTTATTTTTGAAGCCCTCGTAACCGAGGAATGCTCTGCCCAAACCGCCTGCGCCGACGATGATTGCGTCGGAAAGATTGTCATATCCCAAGAATTTCTCAATATCCACAATCAGACGGTTGATGCCAAACCCCAATCGCGGGCGTCCTGCCTCGGAAGACACCAGTGCCAAATCCTTGCGTACCAGTACCGACGATACAGAAATATTCTGTGCAATTACCGTCGAAGAAATGTATTGCGCGCCTTTAGAAGATTCTTCCTGCAAAAAATGCAGATACAACGGCATACGCGCAATGGTTGCCTTGGAAATTTCGCGCTGTTCTTCTCTTACTTCCATCTGTTTATTCTTCATACCGATCTCCTTTCCCTATTGTGTCCCCAAATTATTGCCACCCCCGTTCAGGGTCAAGGGACATTGTCCCTTGCAGTGTGCAGAGGCGGAGCCTTTGCGCCTCGACGGCAGTCGCCGCCGCAAGGCGGAATAAAGCCCCACAAAAAGCAACCGACTGGTTGCGCTATACACCGCTAAGCGGTGTGCAACCGCCAAAGGCGGAATTGCACAAGGATTCACGCCTTCCCCCCTTAGCAGTACTTACAGTATACACCTTTTTATCGATAAAAACAAGCGATTGAAGAAAAAATTCCCTCAATCGCTTGCATAAAATTTATTTTACTTTCTTTTCCACCCATTCGGCGAGTAAACTCACCGAGAGTTCCAACAGCAATCCTACAATAAACGCTACGCCGACCAACGCGAATAACTGCGGAATCTCCGCATATAATTTTGCTTCTTGCATCATTCCGCCGACACTTTTTGCCGTATTCGACAAGACCTCTGCAGATACGACCAGTTTCAACGAAAAAGCCAGTGCACCGCCTGCTTCACGCAAGATATAGGGCGAGGATAACGGTAAATAAATCGCAAATACGCGTCTAGGCTTAGTCGCACCGCACACCCTTCCTATTTCAATCAAGTGCTTGTCTATCCCCGACAGCGCCGCCAAAATCCCCGTATACAGCATAGGAAATAACCCCAAAAACGCAACGGCTACGGGGGCTTCGCCCGCGCCTAAAAAGGATAACAATATCAACAGCACTGCCAGAATCGGTAAAGACCTTAACGCCGACACCATCGGGGCTAAAAAACCACCAAAAGTGGGGTACAGGTACGCGATTACCGCCAAAACACCGCCGAAAATAAAGGAGATGATAAAGGCGTATAACGCACGGAGAAGACTCATTCCCAATCCTTGCCAAAACGTCCCTTTTACGAGAAGCTCTCCCATGGAAGAAAAACTGTCGAAAAAATTGGGGATCAGAAGCTCGTTTCCGACAATTTTATGTGCGACAATCCATACGGCAATTAAAAACAAAATCGCCGCAACCGTCTGCCATAAATTTTTCAAAAGGAGCTTCTTCACCTTAGTTCACCTTATTCCCAAAAAAATCCGTCTTGCGGAATTGCCGCCGCTTTACTATTCACCGTAATCAAATCCGTCAAAAATGCATTCACCTCGTTCTTACATTCTTTCGCATAGGTAAAACGAATACCGCATCTTCCCAGCACTTCCGAAGTTAAAAGAGGTGCTTTCAAAGAAGTCACCGTATTTTTATCGTCCATGTGCGCATTGACCGCAGTCACAATCTGCTCGCCGCTTGCCGTCCACAGCCATTCGATCGACGTCTCTACTTTTTCTACAAACTCTTCCGTCCACTCACCGCGGCTTTCAACGACCGATTTTTTTGCCACCAACACCGCTTGAGGATATCCGTTTTCACCGCCGTACAATGCCTGAATATCCCCGACAATAGCATACTTTTTCGCCTTTGACTGCGCCGTTGCGGCAGGCTCTGCCACCATATAATAATCGGCAAGAAGATTTCCATCCGCGTCCGTCGCGCCAACCGCGTCCGCACCCGCAATCGCCAAAAGATTGACTTTATCCTCCGCCTTTTCTCCGTCATTACCTACTTCTTGCCAAGGGATATTTTTCTTGTTCAAAGTCGCTTTTAACGTCAGCCCAGGCACGTCGTTAATCTTCAATACCCCAATCGTCTTACCAATCAGAGAGGAAAGATTGTCCAACGTTACCCCTTCTTTTGCTAAAAGATACAAGTTTCCGTGGGTCACCGCGCCCAACATCTGATACTTTTCGCCGTTTCCAACCAACTTACTCGCCGCATTGACTGGTAATACGCAAAGATCAGCGTTTTTCGCCTCGTCGTTATTCGTCAGTTTTGACGGCAATAACGTGGGATCGCTTTCGGTACGCAAGATGTGATAACTGACCCCATCATCTTCCGTGTCCGCCGCCATCATACCCGCAAGTGCCAACGCAGGCGCTCCGTCGGGCATATACACCTTCAAATCCTCTTTTTCCGTTTCTTTACAGCTTGCGTAGGGCAAAACTCCCCCTAACACAGCCAAAACGGAAAGTGCGCATACCGCACCTCTAAAATTTTTTTTCATATTTCTCTCCTCGTTTAAAGCGCACGGCATTCCACCGCGCGCTATTTTTATTATTTGTTCTTATTTTGGTTTCTTCTTTGTCTTTTTAATCTACGGCGCTCTCTCGTAGACAATCTGCGGTAATAATGCGCCCTTGCAACCTTTTCCGCCGCCGTCAACTCCGATTCGTCCTTCTCCAAAATTTCTTCGATATGCGCGATTGCCTCCGCGACCTCTTCTTCACTCACCTTCTCCGCAGGCGCGATTTCTTCTTCAATAACCTCTTCGATTACTTCCTCAACGGGTTCTTCGACAACCTCTTCGATTACTTCCTCGACGGGTTCTTCAACAATCTCCTCGACTACTTCCTCGACGGGTTCTTCGACAATCTCTTCGGTGACCTCTTCGACT
>SVIT01000024.1 GCA_015069365.1 Clostridiales bacterium
TTATCCCCCTGGCAACCAGAGCCAAATACCGCTCTTCCTCCTCCTTGGATAACGGTTTTGGGAATGAGTTCTTGTTTCCAATCGTGCCCGTAAAAAATACAATACGACCTAAAAGTGTCCAAATAAAATCTAAAAACATCTTTTTACACCTCGCTAAAATTATCGTATGAAGCGAACAGTTTGTACTATGCCATTTTTGGCAAATTATGCCAGACGTAGGTATATTGTCAGGCATAATACCTGGGAAAATAAAGAGTTTTAGATGTTTTATTATGTCAGACATAGGTATTATGATAGACATAATACCTGCAAAAAAAGCAGATTAACGCCAAATAAGCGCCAATCTGCCCTATTTCTTTGGTGATCTGAGTCTGTCTGTAAGCCGAGTTCTGTCGTGTACGGTCATTTATCTAGACTTGTCGTCGCCGACAAGCTCAAGCGATGTTAACGGTATTCCGTCGGACGGACAGCCCTATTGACGGAAACCCAATCTTGCAGCGAGTGGGGTTTACATGGCATATCGTGTTACCACAATATCGGTGAGCTCTTACCTCGCCTTTCCATCCTTACCACTACCGTGGCGGTTTATTTCTGTTGCACTATCCCGAAGGTCACCCTTGCCTGACGTTATCAGGCACCCTGTCCTATGCTGCTCGGACTTTCCTCATAGTCATCATGACTCCGCGACCGTATAACAAACTCAAATCTACTATATTATAGCACTTTTTTTCGAAAAATGCACCTAATTTCCTTGCTTTTTCTTAGAAAAAATAGTAAAATAAAAGCGATTTTTAATTTTTTTATATAGACATTTATGCGAAAATTATACGTTTCACAAAAAATGTTTTACGGTAAGGAGATACTATGAAAAAGACAAAAATTATATGCACGTTGGGTCCTGCAAGCGAAGCAAAAGAAACCTTAGCGAAAATGGCAGATGCGGGAATGGATATCGTCCGTCTTAATTTTTCCCACGGTAATTACGAGAATTTTGCAAAGAAAATTGAAATTATTAAAGAAGTGCGAGATGAAAAACACCTTCCTCTTCCCATACTTTTAGACACAAAAGGTCCTGAATTCCGTATAAAAACCTTCAAAAACGGAAAAATCATGTTAAACGAAGGAGATCCTTTCACCTTTACTACGGAAGATATTGAAGGTGATCAAACGCGTGTTTCCGTGTCTTACGCAGGTATTTGCGAAGATATGGCCCCCAACGATAAAATTTTACTTAATAACGGCATGATCGTATTCCGCGTGACCGAAGTGTCCGCCCCCAACGTACACTGCGTCGTTGAAATCGGCGGCGAGCTTTCCAGTCGCAAATCTATGTTCTTCCCCGATAAGGAATTGCACTTAGATTTCCTCTCTGAACAAGATAAATCCGATCTTCTTTTCGGAATTGAACACGATATTGACTTTGTAGCGCTTTCCTTTGTCTCCAAAGCACAAGACGTTATTGACGCGAAAGAATTTTTAGCGGCGCATGGTGGACAGCATATCGACGTTATTGCAAAAATCGAAAACCGCGCGGGTGTAAACAATCTCTTGGATATTATGAAAGTATCCGACGGTATCATGGTTGCGCGTGGTGACCTTGGCGTTGAAATCCCTTACGTTGAGCTTCCTAACGTGCAAAAACATATTATCACGCAATGCCGTATTCATGGTAAACGCGTTATTACAGCGACGGAAATGTTGGAGTCGATGATTCATAATCCCCGTCCCACAAGAGCGGAAATTTCCGACGTTGCAAACGCTGTTTACGATGGTACGTCTGCCGTTATGCTTTCAGGTGAAACTGCCGCAGGCGCATATCCCGTACAATCAGTGAACGCTATGGCAAAAATCGTTGAACACGCGGAAGAACACATCGAATATATCCAAACGATAGATAATTTTGAGATTGAAACAGCGTCTGAGGCTTTATCACATTCGGCTGCGACCCTTGCAAAAGACTTACACGCAAAAGCAATCGTTGTTTGCACCAGAACGGGTGCCACGGCGCGTAAAGTTTCCAGATTCCGTCCAAATATCAACATTATCGGTATCACGACGGATATCCACGCTTACCGTCAATTAGCCCTTAGCTGGGGCGTTTTGCCCGCCATTACAGACGAATACACCTCAATAGATATCCTCTTCTATTTCGCAAAGGAAATCGCCAAAAAGAGCGGTTTGGTGAAGAAAGGAGACACAATTGTTATCACGGGCGGTACCCCCAATGGTAAGAGCGGTAACTCTAACCTTATCAACGTAGAAAACATTTAACAATAAAACGAAAGGATATGTCTTACGGCATATCCTTTTTATGTGAAGATTAGACAATTTACCCACTCCACCTCTAAATTTATAGGTGAGTTGAACCCTCATTTTAATCACGCCGTAGCGTGTATATAATCAACCTGCTGGAATTGTATGCAATCAAGCCAAAATTGACATACGCCTAATGACAATTCCATGCACGGCAAGCCGTGATTACATACCAAGTCCTTCGACTTGAAACAAAAAGCGACAAGCTTCGATAAGAAACTTGTCGCTTTTTTGGCGCAGAGAAAGGGATTTGAACCCTTGTATACATTCCTGCATAACACGATTTCGAATCGTGCGCGTTCGACCGCTCCGCCATCTCTGCACAGCTTATTTATTATATATCATTCCATAAAAAAATGCAACTCTTTTTTATGCTTTTTTATAAGAAAAGCGGAGTAATTTTCAAAGAAATTACTCCGCTAATGTTCTTAAAAAGGCAATCCTACAATCAATTTGCATGCAACTACGATCAATACAAGCGCAAACGGATACGTTGCCGCATACGCAGACGCTACGTCATCCGTGCCAGCCGTCGAAATCAACGCACCGAGCGCAGGAGTACTGGTCATACCGCCCGTAATCGAGCCTAAGTTATTGAAAATGGACAATTTAAATACAAATTTACCAAGCACAAATCCCAAAATCATAGGAATCGTCGCCATCAGGATACCATAGATAATATAAATCCAGTTAAACGCCGAGACAAAGTTTACGCCGCCAGGAAGACCTGCACCTGCAAGGAAAAGAACCAAACCAAGCTCACGCATCAAATTTAGGGTCTGTTTGGAAATCTTCATATCCAACTTACCAAAATGCCCGAAATGCCCAACGATCAAGCCTGCAATCAACGTGCCGCCACTAGAGCCAAAGCTAAACGGCTTACCGCCACCAAGAGGGATTTGAATACTTCCGATAATCAACCCTAAGATAATGGTTAAAAAGAACGGAAAGAAACCAAATTCTTCCAACGCAAATCTCTTCTTACCGTCATCTTTAATTTCGATCGTGTTCGCTGCGACGAAAGTTTCTCTTTCTTTTGCGATATCCACTTTTAAAATTCTAGGCATGAGCTGCACGAACAGTACAACCCCTAAAACACCGTATAAATAGCCGATACCATAGCCTGCAGTAACCTCACTGGCGAGTTCCCCTGCCGCTTCTTCCGCCGCGCCAAACGCAGGCGTAGAAGTCAACGAACCAGCAAGTAAACCCGTACCCATAGCTATACTCATATTGGGGTCAATTGCAGCCAAAATAACAGTAATCAAGACACCTGTTAAGATAATCCCTGCGCCCATAACAACATAAGAAATCATACTCTTATTAAACGAGCGGAAGAATTTAGGACCCGCAATCAAACCAACCGATGTAACGAACAATACCGTACCAAGATTCTGTAAAATCTTAAACGTACTCTTTACCGAACCATCCCACAATGCGATCTTTTTACCGCCAAGCGTAAAGGTAAACGCCACCAAATTATTCTCCGCATCCTTTTCACCGCAAAGGAAGAAAATTACGCCGATAATAATCGCAACAAGCAATACGCCCGCCGAACCAAGGGATACCCCTTTAATCTTAATCGCGCCAACTGCATAACCCAGCGATAAAATCACAAAAATGATAAATAACGCTGATAACATAGCGCCTAATACACCGCCAAAATACTCCATTTCAACCTCCAAAAACCCGTACAAAAACGCACAAAGCGTACTACCCCGTGCGTTTTGTTTGGATATCCATTATATCTGTTTTTTAATTTGCTTTACGTCTATAATCGGGAAGGAGTTTAGGAGAAGCCACTTCCGTAGAAATACCTGCTTCTTCAAGTTCTTTCTCGAATTCTGCTACGTGCGAAAGCGTAAGTTCTTTCAATTCTACGCTCTTGCACTTTTCACCTGCCTGCTGACCTGCATTTCTGCCGAATACGATGATGTCGAGCAAGGAATTACCCATCAATCTGTTCGTGCCGTGGATACCACCAACAGCCTCACCAGCAACGTACAAGTTTTCAATGCACGTCATACCATTTGCGCTAATATCGATACCGCCGTTTTGATAATGCAACGTAGGATAGATCAAAATCGGTTCTTTTCTAATATCAATACCGTATTTACCGAACATACGGAGCATTGCGGGAATACGCTTTTCAATCGTTCCCTCACCGTTGAGGATATCGATAAGCGGCGTATCCAACCAAACGCCCTCACCGTCCGTCGTTTTGATACCGTTATTGCGCGCTCTGCATTCACGAATAATCGAAGATGCAGTAACGTCACGCGTTTCCAAGGAATATACAAACGCTTCGCCGTCCTTATTGACAAGCTGTGCACCAAGCGAACGTACTTTTTCGGTAACGAGTGCCCCGTAAATTTGCGTGGGTTCTGCCGCGCCCGTAGGATGGTATTGCAAGGTTTCGGGATACAAAAGCTTTGCGCCTGCACGGTATGCAAGTACCAAGCCATCTGCCGTTGCACCGTAATGGTTGGACGTAGGGAAACCTTGATAATGCAATCTGCCTGCGCCGCCCGTTGCAATGACAACCGTCTTTGCGCGCGCGATCAAGATTTCTTTCGTTTCCATATTCATAAGAACAGCACCCGCAATCTTGCCATCGGTATCTTTGATAAGTTCGATTGCAGACGTGAAATCCACTACGGTAATACCGCGATTGAATACTTCGTCACGAAGCGTTCTCATGATTTCCGAACCAGAATAGTCACGGCATGCGTGCATACGTTTCCTCGAAGTGCCGCCACCGTGCGTTGTAACCATCGTTCCGTCCTCTTCTTTATCGAACATAACGCCGAGGTTATTCAACCACAAAATTGCTTCGGGCGCTTCGTTTACAAGCTTATACAAAAGCTCGGGCTTGTTCTTGAAATGACCACCGCCAAGCGCGTCAAGATAATGAGTAGCAGGACTGTCGTTAGGCTTATCAGCCGCCTGAATACCGCCTTCTGCCATTGCCGTGTTCGCGTCGCCCAAACGGAGTTTGGTCGCGATCATAACCTTTGCGCCGCGTTCGTGAGCTTCGATCGCCGCAGACGAACCTGCGCCGCCACCGCCGATAACAAGCACGTCAACGTCATAGTCGATCTTCGACAAATCAATTTCTTTATCGGCGATACGGGAATGACCTTGCAACAGTGCCGCCAACTCGTGCAAAACCTTGCCGCCTTTATTTTTCCCTACTTTCAATTCTTCATACGCGGTTGTGATATAATCGGGGTGGAATTCCGCCAAAACAGCGTCCTTTTCCTCCGCCGTCATACGCGCGTGCAGGTTTTCAATACGGGAAGCGCGGGTTTCTTCTACTTTTTTCATCGATTCAAGTTGTTCTTGAGTATAGTGATACATACGCTTCTCCTTATTTTTCAATTTCTCTTGTGTTGTACAAGTGTTTTTGCTCTTCAAGAGGCGTGTTCATAATCGCCTCCAAAGCCGCCTTGCAATCCCCTGCGTCGATCTCCGCAACGCGATTGACCAAATGCTCACTCTTGGGGGCAAGATATTTACCAGTCAATCTGCGCGCAAGCACCGCAACCTGAGGATGGGAAATCCCTGCAGGACAACGGGAAGAACATACGCCGCACATTACGCAGTCAAAGCTTTCTTCCGCGCACTTTTCATATTCGCCGCGCTGTGCGTAAGCAATGTATTGCATAACGTTAAGTTCTTGCGTACAACTCTTGGTGCAAGCGTTACAGCCGATACAAGAATAAATCTCGGGATAAAGCTGCATCATGATCTGCTGGGTAGGTTTAACTACGTTGATATCATAAACTTGTTTTACGAGAGGGAAGAAAGGCAACGTTGCAACGTACATTCCCTCTTCAACCTGCTGCTGACAAGCAAGACAAGTCTTTAATTCTTGCTGACCGTGAATACGGTAGATGGTTGCGCAAGCACCGCAAAAGCCGTTTCTGCAACCGCAGCCGCGAACAAGCTGATACCCTGCGTATTCCATCGCTTTCATAATCGTCAAACTTTCCGGAACTTGATAACGTTTACCGAAAAGATATACATTAACCATTTTTTCCATTATCGTCTCTCCTTAGTATTCGTCGGGCAATTCGTCAAGTTCCGTCATACGGAATACAGGGCCGTCTTTACATACGAACTTGTCGCCGACGTTACATCTGCCACATTTACCAACACCGCACTTCATACGAAGTTCCAACGTCGTATAGATACGGGATTTATCAAACCCAAGCTCTAAAAGACCTGCAAGGGTAAACTTGATCATGATCGGAGGACCGCACAATACAGCCGTCATATTAGGATCAAGCCCAAGTTCTTTTACGTATGCGGGAACGAAACCAACGTGTCCGTCCCAACCTTCTTGAGGACGGTCGATCGTGAGGTAAACCTCGGTATTCGGTTCGTTGACCCATTCGTTTTGAATTTCGTCGATATCAACAAGGTCGTCCTTACTTCTTGCACCATACACGATTACGACTTTGCCGTAGTTTTCACGGTAATGTCTTACGTAATTGATAACACTGCGCAAAGGAGCAAGACCGATACCACCTGCGATAAACAACAAATCCTTACCCTTGAAATCGCCTTCTACGGGGAAGTTTTTGCCGTAAGGACCACGTACAGTGACCTGCGCGCCAACCTCGAGTGCATGAATCACCTCGGTAACACAACCGCATTTCTTAATGGAAAATTCCATATATTCTTCGTTGGTGGGCGAAGAGGTAATCGAGAACATACATTCGCCGACACCAGGAATGGATACCATCGCACACTGACCAGGCATATGCTGGAACAGCTTTTTACCGTCCGTACCAACAACGCGGAACGTCTTAACGTCGGGAGTATCTTTACGAATGTCCGTCACAACGCCGACTTTCGGAATAAGAGTTTCATTAATCATTATTCTTCCCTCCCAAAGTTTTAATTACTTTTACAATGTTCAAATGCTGAGGGCATTTGTTTACGCAACGTCCACAACCTACGCAGGAATACAAACCGTCGTTCTGCGAAGGATAATAGACGAGCTTATGCATAAATCTTTGACGGAATCTCTGCATCTGCGTCGTACGGCTGTTTCCGTGCGCCATCAACGTGAAATCGGAATACATGCAGGAATCCCAGCAACGGTAACGAACAACACCCTCGTTGGTTTTGAAATCACGGATATCAAAACATTGACAGGTCGGACAAACGAACGTACACGTACCGCAACCAAGACAAGCTTCGCTCATTTCCTCCCAAGCCTTATCATCGAATAATTCGTTAAGATTTTCAGGCTGGAATCTGCTAAGATCGAGATTAGAAAACGGAAGTTTGTCAATAATAGTTTTGGTGGCTTCTTGCTGTGCAGCAACTTCTTCCGCACCGCCCTCTTCAAACAATTCCTGAACGAGCGCCGTCAAAGCCTCGCCCTTTTCCGTGTTTGCCTGCCAGTAAAGGTTATCGTTATCAAGCCACGTCGTTACGTCGCCGTAAGCAGCGGTCGCATCAATCCCGAATGCTTTACAGAAACAGCTCTCTTCAGGTTTAGAGCAAGCAAGCGTTACAATCGTTGCAGCATTGCGTCTCATCTGATAATAGGTGTCTACGGGGTCTGCAAGGAACACCTTATCCAACACCTCGATTGCCTTATAATCACACGCTTTAACGCCAAACATAACGAAAGGTCTTTCTTCGATTTTTTCGCTCAGTTTTTCACGAATGTCAATAACCTCGATATTTTTGCCTTCCGTCTTAAACTTCATCATGTTTTCCGTTTGAGGGAAGAATGCATTTTTCGGGGATTTAACCGTTTTCAGCGTTTCAAGAGAAACTTCTTTTCCTGCGCCCCAAACCGCGAAATTTACCTCACCCGCACGCTTAATAGGCAGAAACAAACCCATCGTTTCGTCTATTTTCGCATATAATTCGTTTAATCTTTCTTTTGCGATCTTCAACATTATTTTGCCTCCCCGTTAAAAACGTCGTTCGGTTCGGTGTCGCCTTCCGTATAAGAGGTAAGCGGCGTCTTGCCTTCGTCCGTTTCACCTGCTTGGTATTCTCCATACAAATTGTCGATATCCTTGATAAACTTTCTATTCAGCAAGTGCAACGGAATGTTTTGAGGACATACGCGAGAACATTCTCCGCAGTCGGTACAACGTCCCGCCACGTGGAATGCGCGAATGATATGGAAGAGCTGTTCTTCAAACTTATCATCATTTGCTTTTGCCGCGATACCAGAGTTAGGGTTATCGAATACGCATTTTACGCAAGAACATGCGGGGCATACGTTGCGGCAAGCATTACAACGGATACATTTGGAAAGCTGTTCGCGCCAGAACGCAAATCTTTCCTCTTCCGTCATCGCCTCAAGTTTTTTAACCTCTTCAAAGCGGTCTACGTCACGTGCGGGAGTTTCATGAAGAATAATCTCCTCGTCCTTGACCTGATGGGTCTTCGTGCAAGCAGCGCACTTGCTAAGAACAACCTCGGGTTTCGCAAGCGTATCTACACCGTAAGCAGAGGTAACCTTAACCTCTTTGTCTACAACTTCTACGTTTTCGATCAACGAAATGCCTTTCGCCTTGATTTTTTCAATATCAAGTTTGCCCAAGCATTCAACAGCGATTACGTAAACGTTTTCACGCTTAATACGATGTTCTTTTACAAGTTGATTAAAGCTGTACGTGTCGCAGGGTTTTAAGAAAACAGCCGTCTTCCCCTCTTTCTTACTCATTTCAATGAGATATTTTGAAAGATTTGCGCCGCAGAACCAGTTATACACGAACCCATCGAGTTCTTCTACCGTTTCAAAGCTTGCAGGAGAGGGATCGTAGAAAAATTCACCCTTTTTCCAACCGATTACGCGAGCAACTTCGCCGCTTTCAAGCAGCGCTTTCGCTCTTTCAAGCATTTTTAATTCTACTTCTTTCATCTTATTCACCCTCCTTTACACGAAGGTCGGTAAGACGCTTATTCTCTCCCAGTTCGGTTACCGTTTTCACAAAATCGTTCATAACGGCAGAGAAACGTACGCCTTCCGCTGCGGAAACCCATTCCAAACGAGTACGTTCTTTTTCGATACCCATATAATTAAGGAAGCTGTATAAAAGCGCCATTCTTCTTCTCGTGTAGTAGTTACCCGTTACGTAGTGGCAATCCCCAGGATGACAACCGCAAAGGATAACACCGTCTGCGCCCTGCTGGAACGCCTTTAATACGAACATGGGATTCACGCGGCAAGAACAGGGTACGCGGATAATCTTAACGTTTGCGGGATAGCTCAAACGGCTGGATCCAGCAAGGTCCGCACCTGCATACGAACACCAGTTGCAGCAAAACGCAACGATATTCGGGGTAAATTCTTTCTTTTCAGTCGTTACATCTTGCATATTGCTTCTACCTCCGACATAATCTGTTTGGAACTAAAGCCCTTCAAATCCATAGCGCCCGAAGGACAGGTAACCGTACATGCACCGCAACCCTGACATACCGCAGGATTTACGCTGGCTACGCGGCGAATCTCAGTTTTGCCGCCGCCCAGACGGAATTCTTTATCCACGTAAGTGATTGCACCGTATGCGCAAACGTTAGCACACTGGCTACAACCGTTACACATGGTTTCGTTGGGAATTGCAACGCAGGGATTGGTCTTGAGCTTATCTTTAACAAGCAAGCCGATGACCTTTGCTGCACAAGCCGATGCCTGAGATACCGTTTCGGGAATATCTTTCGGACCTTGGCATACGCCTGCGAGATATACGCCTGCCGTAGGGCTTTCTACGGGACGTAATTTCGCGTGGGATTCCGTCAAGAAATTGTTTGTATCGATACTTGCCGTAAGCAACGTTGCTACCTTTCTTACGGAAGGTTCTGGTTCGATTGCTGCAGCAAGAACAACGAGGTCGGATTCGATCGTCACCTGCTCGTTGTCGATCAAGTTAGAACCCTGCACCATCAATTTTCCGTTTTCATTATAAACTTTACCGACCATGCCCTTGATGTAGTCTACGCCGTACTGTTCTACTGCGCGACGGAAGAACTCGTCATAGTTCTTACCAGGCGTACGTACGTCAATGTAGAATACGTGCACTTCGGTATCAGGATATTTTTCACGAATGAGCATTGCGTGTTTTGCCGTGTACATACAGCAGATTTTAGAGCAATAAGGCTTACCGCAGCCGCTGGTATCACGCGAACCTACGCATTGAATGAAGGTGATTACCTTCGGATGTTCCCCGTCGGAAGGACGGAGCAAAACGCCGTTCGTGGGGCCTGCCGCGTTCATCAAACGTTCAAGCTCAAGCGAAGTGATGACGTCTTTGTTGTCATTATAGCCGTATTCGTTGAATGCGTCGACGCTAATGGGTTTGAAACCAGTCGCAACGACGATTGCGCCGTACTGACGTTCGATAAACGTATCTTTCTGTTCGTAATCGATTGCGCCTACGCCGCAGAATTTCTGACAAATACCGCATTTGCCCGTCTTTAATTTGATGCACTGTTCGGGATCGATCACCGCTACGTTGGGGATCGCCTGCGCGAACGGAATGTAAATTGCAGGACGGGTGTTCAAATTCATATTGAACGCATTAAGACCTTTCTTGGAAGGACATTTTTCCATACAGATCTTACAACCCGTACACTTGGTTTCGTCAACGAATCTTGCCTTACGGCGAATTTTTACGTTGAAGTTGCCAACGAAGCCTTTCACGTCCTCTACCTCTGAATAGGAGAGAATGTCAATCTTTTCATGCTGTGCGCAATCCACCATCTTCGGGGTAAGGATACAAGCCGAGCAGTCGAGCGTGGGGAACGTCTTGTCGAGCTGTGCCATACGCCCGCCGATCGTTGCGTTCTTTTCCACGATATCTACTTCGAACCCTGCGTCTGCGATATCAAGCGCCGCCTGAATACCTGCAATACCGCCGCCGATGACCAAAGCACGCTTTACAACGGGGCTTTCGCCAGCCGTCAAAGGCGCGTTCAATTTTACCTTTGCGATTGCCGTACGAACGAGAATGACCGCCTTTTCGGTAGCCTCGTCCATATCTTTATGAATCCACGAACAATGTTCACGAATGTTCGCGATTTCTACCATGTAGGGGTTCAACCCTGCCTCTTCTGCAGCCTTACGGAAGGTCGCCTCGTGCATTCTGGGCGAACATGCGCCGATAACAATACCGGTAAGATTATGTTCTTTGATCGCCTGTTTAATGAGCTGTTGACCGTTTTCGGAACACATGTACTGATAGTTCGCGGAATATACGACACCAGGTTCGTTTTTGATTACTTCCGCTACTTTCACCACGTCTACCGTCGCCGCGATATTACTGCCGCACCAACAAATAAAAACACCTATTCTTTGCATTTTATTCACTCTCTTTCTTTAGAATTTTTTTCTTAAACCGAAGATACTTCGGGGAGTTACTTGTTATACTTTCTGTATGCGCTAACGAGCAGCTGCTGAGGGATTAATTCGTCCACGATCGGAGGAATCTCCTCTGCCTTGATGCCGTTATTTCCTTGCATACGAATCACCGTTTCTCTGACCGCTTCCACGACAGCCGCAGGCGCAACCCCTCTGGGACAACGCTCTACGCAAGCCATGCAGGAAAGACAGTTCCAAATCGCGTCGCACGCAAGCAATTCTTCTATCTTACCCTTGCCGAGCATAGAAACAAACTGATGGGGTTTGATATCCATATCCTTAAACGCAGGACAACGACCGGAGCATTTGCCGCATTTCATGCACTTTCTAACGTCCGTGCCGCTGAGCCTATTCATATTTTCAATGCGTTCTTCTTTCGTCATGCCTTTACCCCCAACGCTTCCGCGAGCAATTCGGTGAAATATCTAACGGGCAGAACGTCGCCGCCATTTACCTGCAAATTGTACAGGCAAAGCGGACAAGCGGTAATCACTTCTTCCGCCCCCTTTTCCTTTGCACTGGAAAGCACCTTTTTACTCTTTTCTTTCGGAAGTTCACTATTCTTCAGTGATACGTACGCACCGCAACATTCATTGCGGAACGGATACACAATGGGCGTGCCGCCGATCGCACGGATAAAATCTTCGATAATCGTCGGGCTTTCGGGGTCGTCGAACGCCATTACACCGCTGGGACGGAGCAATAAACATCCGTAATACGCACCGATTTTACGCTTGATGGGATTGACCACTGCCTTTTTGATATTGTCAAAACCGACAACGTTTTTGAGCATCTCCAAATAATGAAGCACTTCTGTTTCACCGTTGTACGGTTCGGCTAACTTCAGATAGTTATTCGCTCTGAAACGAATATCCTCGTTAGTTTTCATATCTTCGTTGGCACGCTTGATCACGTTGTGACAAGCGGAACAAAGGGTCAGTAGTTTTCCACCGTTATGTTTTGCGTAATCGAGCGCGCGCACAGCCGAAAGCTTGGTTGCGATTTCGTCCGTACCCATTTTATATACGGCGCCACAGCATTGCCAATTTTCAATTTCCTCCATTTCTACGCCCAAGGCTTTGGCACAAAGACGGGCGGTATCGTCCAATTCTTTGGCTTTCGTCCTCAGCGTACAACCGGGATAATAACTGATTTTCATAATCTATACGCCACCTTTTTTGCTTTGTCTTCTTTCGTTTATTTCTGCGGATACGCCATTTCTTCGGGACGGAATACTTCATCGAATTTTTCCGCCGTGAGGAAACCGAGCGCTACGCATGCTTCTTTCAGGGAAATGTTTTCCTTGTACGCTTTCTTTGCCGTCTTCGCTGCATTTTCATAACCGATATAAGGGTTAAGTGCCGTTACCAACATCAAGGAATTGTACAGGTTGTGATGCATCTTATCCTTATTCGCCTTGATCCCCGTAACACAGTTGCTTTCAAACGAGGTAATGCCGTCTGCAAGCAAACGCACCGACTGCAAGAAATTGTAGATAATTACGGGCATGAATACGTTGAGTTCAAAGTTGCCCTGAGAAGCGCCAACCCCTACTGCAACGTCGTTTGCCATAACCTGAACGGCAACCATCGTCATCGATTCGCACTGGGTCGGGTTCACCTTACCGGGCATAATCGAAGAACCAGGTTCGTTTTCGGGAATGAAGATTTCTCCAAGCCCGTCGCGAGGGCCGCTTGCCAACCAACGTACGTCGTTGGCGATCTTCATAAGATTGCAAGCAAGCGCTTTCAATGCACCGTGCGCAAACACAAGTTCGTCTTTCGCCGTCAAAGCATGATACTTATTTTCAGCCGTTACAAACGTCTTACCCGTCAACGCGCTAACCTGCGCCGCAACCTCTTCCGCAAAACCTTTGGGAGCATTCAACCCCGTACCGACAGCCGTGCCGCCAAGCGCGAGTTCTTTCAACCCAGGCAAAGCCAGTGTAAGCTGCGCTTTCGCCTTTTCCACCATGTTCGTCCAACCGCTGATCTCTTGCGAGAATGCGATGGGAACTGCGTCTTGCAAATGGGTTCTACCGCTCTTAACAATCCCTTCGTTTTCCTTTTCTAAACGTTTCAGGGTCGCAATCAGCTTATCCATCGCGGGGAACAATTTATCTTCGATTGCCAAAACTGCCGCAATATGCATCGCCGTAGGGAAGGTATCGTTGGAGCTTTGGCTCTTATTGATATCATCGTTCGGGTGCAACAATTTCTTACCCGCAATCTCGTTGCCGCGATTTGCGATAACTTCGTTCGCGTTCATGTTCGATTGCGTACCGCTGCCCGTCTGCCATACAACAAGCGGGAAGTGTCCGTTCAAAGACCCGGAAATAACTTCGTCACAAGCCGCCGCAATCGCGTCTTTCTTCTCTTCGGGAAGTTTTCCAAGTTTGCAGTTTGCAAGCGCCGCCGCTTTCTTCAAAATACCGAATGCGTGCGTGATTTCACGAGGCATTACTTCGTCGCCGATACGGAAATTTTGATAACTTCTTTGCGTTTGCGCTGCCCAGTATCTGTCTGCAGGGACTTGCATTTCCCCCATTGTATCTTTTTCAATACGATATTCCATAGTCGTTACTCCATTAAATTTCAATCTGTGCGATAACACCCTTTAATACTTCTGCACTGTGTTTCATCTTCTCCATTTCCTCATCGGAAAGTTTGGGCGTAAGCGTCGTAATAATACCCTCTTTACCAATTGCGCAAAGGGTGGAAAGCGCTACGTCGGAAATGCCGTATTCCCCTTCCAAAACAGTGGACACAGGCAAAATGGTATACGCGCTGGAATAGATGCTGTTGACAATCTGCGTTACGCAAGCAGCGATACCGTAGAACGTTGCCCCTTTACCAGCAATAATCTTACCGCCCGATTTCTTGACGTATTCCTCTACCTCCTCATGCGTATAAGGGCTAACGGTCAATACGTCTTTTCTCGTCAGTGTATCCTCGTATTCTTTCAAAGGAATACCAGAAATATCTGCCGTGGACCAAGCCACAAACGAGCTGTCCCCGTGCTCCCCAAGCACGTATGCGTGTACCTGCTTTTGGTTGACGGAATACAATTCCGAAAGGCGGGTTCTCAAACGAATACTATCCAACGTCGTACCAGTACCGATAACACGGTTCTTGGGAACACCCGTAATCTTGCAGAATACGTACGTCAATACGTCTACGGGGTTAGCAACAAACAAGTACAATGCGTTGGGCGCATATTTTACAATCTGAGGAGCGATACTCTTCAAGATGTTTACGTTCGTCTGCGTAAGATCAATACGGGACTGACCGGGTTTTCTACCCACGCCGGACGTAACGATTACGATATCCGAATCCGCAGCGTCTTCGTACGTACCGCAATAGATCTTCGTGGGAGAAAGATACGGGGTCGCCTGGAGAATATCCATAGCCTCGCCTTTCGCCTTATCAACGTTTACGTCGATGAGTACGATTTCTGCAACCGAACCTGTAGCAACCAACGTGTAAGCAACCGTTGCTCCTACAGAGCCTGCGCCGATGATAGTAACTTTGTTTTTCATAATTAGTATCTCCATTAATGAATTTTCATCTGCCAAACGCGCTTTTGCACGCTATAATACGATTCTATTATAACATATTTTCTCCCCCAGTACAAACGCTTGAGGCATAATTAAGAAAATTTCAAATCGCTAAATCGATAAATTTTTATCTTATTCGCCTTTTTTAACGTTAAAAAATAAAAAAACGCCCTATTCTCCCACGAGAACAGGGCTAAAAACATATAGAATTATTCTTGCGAAAACGCATTGAGGAGCAACACCCCTCCCTCCGCAACGGTAAATACACCGCCTACGATAAAGACAATCGTGAGAGACATCGCCTGATGGAATAAAAACAAAAAGCCAATCAAGATAAAAACCGCGGGGGTCACGTACTCTAAAACGGTAAAAAGAAGATTGTCGCACCGCACTCCTTTTTTGATTTTATCGTACAATAGCAGGATACCGCTGATCAGCAACAGCGCCGCAACGATATAAAGCACCGCCTCTACCAACACCCAACCGCAAATAATGATTAACGCACCGGCAACACCTTTTACCACCGCCGGCGGGATTAAACGGTTAAAAACGTCCAAAATACCTAAAGCGATCAAGGCAACGCCCGCCACCGACATGATGATTCCGATAAAACTATCTCTCATCGCGATCAGTAGCACCCCGACCACCATAGTAACGATCGCTACCGTTATCTTTTCCGATCTTTTCACAAACGCTCCTTCGAGCCGATTTTATCTATGACGACGAATGACAGCCAAACGAATATAACCGTTGTTATATCTGTGCCAAGCACGCGCGCAGGGATATGATTCGCTCTTGCGGCACTTTACGCAAAAATCATAGCTGCCACATTTATCCTCACCTGCTACAATACTATCATACCACTTCATGCTGTCAATCTGTTCCTGACGGCTCTTAAAATCCATAATCTGTCTCTCCTTATTATATGCAAAAAACTCCCTTTTTTGCCATCGATATTTTTATACGAGTTTATTATAATAAATTTAAAAAAAATTATCAATAGTTTTTTCGACGTTTTTCGCAATTTTTTTTAAATTCTTAAAAAAGTGCGTCTGTGCGCCGTTGTCGTTCTCCAACAACGCGCATCACGACCGCTTTTCGCGCCAACAGCACAGACTAAGCCTTTCCCGACCGTTGTCAATCCTCCGCTCGATTCGGTTTTCCCCGCAATCGAAACGTACCAAGGCGCAATATTGCATTATATGCAAAAAGGACGAAAAAGATGAACTCCTTTTCGCCCTTTTTAATTAAATTCTACTGACCTGCAGCCCTGACAGTACTTCGTTGTATTTTTCTTTCGTGAAGGAAGTTTGCCCGCTGGTCATGACCGTCGCAGTGCCCGCGGCTACCCCCGCCCGTAAAATCTCCGCCAAAGGCGCGCCTTGCTCCAACTGAATCGCCGCAGCGGCAACCATACCATCCCCTGCGCCAACCGTGGAATTAACAGCCACGTTAAGACTCCGACAATAATAACTTTGCGTTCCGTCGGTAATAACGGCCCCCTTTCGCCCTAAGGACAATAAGACTTTATTTGCACCCCTATCCAGCAATTCGTAACAAGCCGACAGCATCTCTTCTTTATCCGTGATACGTCTGCCCAACGTATGCTCCAACTCTTCTAAATTCGGTTTTACCAAGTCAACTCCCTCTTGGATCGCGGAAAACATTCTTTGCCCCGACGCGTCTACTATTTTTAAAGAGTTTGAACCAACGGCACGCACCAACTTTCCGTAATAATTTTCGTCAACTCCACGAGGTAAACCGCCCGAAAATACCGTTACGCTGCTCTGTTGGGACAGTCTGCAAACCAGTCCTAAAACCTCGTCTGTCTTTTCTTGGGAAACCTCTTCGCCAACGTCGTTTACCTCTGTCAGCATCGAGCGATTGTCGATAAATTTGTAATTCTCCCTCACGCGTCCTTTGTTCCATACAAAGGTAAACGGCACCCCTTCTTTCTTTAAAAAATTCTCAAACGTATCGCCGTTTTCGCTATACATTAACCCAGCAGTGTATGCGTCATGCCCAAGCCTCGACACTCCGATTGCTACATTCAATGCCTTTCCACCATACGTCAGCGATTTACTCTTCACCACGTTTGTTTTCCCTACGTTGAGAGAATCCAACTCCACCGTCACGTCTATACTCGGACTCATACCCACAGTCAATATCATATTAATGCCCCTTAATCAATACGGAAAACATTTTCCGCTTTATCTATATTATTTATATTTAAACGAAAACATTAATTGTGAAACAAAGTTATTCTTTTTTTGCATACAAACAAGGACAAGACATAAAAAAACCGCTGTCAAAGCGGTTTTTCTTGTTTACATAGAAATCATCTGTAACGTTTCATACAATTCATAATTAAACGTCTTCTTCATCGAAACAGCCTCAATAATATCCATCTCGATGATTTTATTGTTGCGGATACCTACCGCACGGTTGCCGATACCGTCTTTCAACAAACGAACCGCTTTGTTACCGAACTGAGCCGCCAACATTCTGTCTGCCATGGAAGGCGAACCGCCACGCTGTACGTGACCGATACACGTAGGTCTTACCGCGTGTTCCGTACCCTGCTGGAGCTGTTTCGCGAACTGTTCAGCCCCCATAACGCCTTCTGCAATAACGATAATATTCGAATGTTTACCGTGTGCGCGGGAACGATTAATACGGGAAACAATGTCATTCATATCAAAAGCGATCTCGGGAACAACGATAATTTCCGCACCCGAAGCAATACCGCTATACAATGCGATATCCCCGCAACGTCTACCCATAACCTCTACGACTGAAACACGTTCATGCGAAGTCATCGTGTCACGAAGTTTGTTGATGATATCAAGACAGGTATTCACCGCCGTATCAAAGCCCAACGTATAATCGGTATATTCAAGGTCGTTGTCAATCGTACCAGGGATACCGATGGTAGGCACGCCGTACTGCTCACTAAGCACTTTTGCACCGCGGAACGACCCGTCGCCACCGATAACAACCAAGCCCTCGATACCGTATTTATCCAACGTATCTACTGCCTTTTTCTGACCTTCAACCGTTAACATTTCCATACATCTTGCCGTTCTCAAACGAGTACCGCCGCACTGTACGATGTTGGAAACGCTACGCATTTCCATAGGGATCACGCTATCTTCCATCAAACCGGTATAACCGCGTTCAATCCCAAAAACCTCCATTCCGTAATATAAACCAGAACGAACAACGGCACGGATTGCCGCATTCATACCAGGGGCGTCGCCGCCGCTCGTCAATAAACCTATACGTTTCATAATCTATTCACCTCTTCGTTGTGTTTCAACTCAACCTCAACGATCTTCTCCCATATTTACACAACTATTATTATAGCAAAACTTTTAAAAAAAACAAATCTTTTTCGCTATATTTTTTAAATTTTAGATAAGTTTTATACATTTTTCGGGCATAAAACTAGACAATTCCGCCATCAAGGCTTTATTGGGCGTTACTTTTTGCGAACAGAGCATCTTTTTTCCGTTGCGGACGAAGCAGACTTTCGTCTCCCCTGCATAATAGGAAAGCGTTTCTAAAAGCTCCTCGATATCCTCGTCTTCCATATCGGAAACATTCAGCCACAACGTCTTTTCGTCATCCGATTTTTCACGGGGAATCGGCGCGTTTATCGTCTCCGCACCACCAAAAGCAGGATTTGCGGGTACTGGCGATTTTTGTTCCGTTTCCTCTATCCCAAACTCCCACATTTTATCCACGATAATACTGGGGGCTTTTTCATCGTCAATACTGATTTTACCCGACAAAGACACTACGCGATCGTTTTCCAAGAAACCGCGGATACGGTCGTATATCTTCGGGAAACATACGCATTCTACTGTGCCGTAAAGATCTTCTACCGTCACAAATGCCATAAACGAGCCGCTACGTGTTTTCAGTTTTTTGAACGCGGAAATCATACCGCCCATCGTCACCTGCTGTCCGTCGAAAATTTCGGTATATTTTTTACCCTCTTCCTCCGTTTCCGTATACGCATTGAGCATGGAACAGTTAAACGTTCTGTCCTTGAAATACGGAAGGAATTTTTCAAAAGGATGACCGCTGACGTATACCCCCAAAACAGATTTTTCTTTCGAGAGTTTCTCCATTGTTTCATATTCGGAAATGTTTGGATAATCAATATTAATCCTCTCTTCCTGTATGAATTCTCCAAACAGCGAGATCTGCGCCCCTGCCTTTTGTTTTTCCATACCGCTTACGCGGGTCATAACGTCTTCATAGACCGCCGCCACCTGCGAACGGGTATACCCGAAACAATCAAACGCACCTGCGTAGATAAGACTTTCTACAATGCGTTTGTTGACGTATTTCGAACAACGAGTGACAAAATCGGAGAAATCTTGGAAAAGCCCGTTCTCGTTGCGTTCGTTGATAACCGCAGCGATTGCGTCCTGCCCGACCCCTCTTAAAGCACCGAGCCCAATACGAATCCCATTGCCCTCTACCCAGAATATATCTTTCGAGCGGTTGATGTCAGGAGGCAAAACGTCGATGTTTTTCTCCTTCATATACATGATATATTTGGAAACCTCATCGATTTTATCAATACGGTCGTTGAGAATACCTGCAAGGAATTCTTTAGGATAGAAATGCTTTAAATATGCCGTACGGTACGCAACAACCGCATACGCCGCCGCGTGCGATTTATTGAATGCGTACGAAGCGAAACTCTCCATATCCCCGAAAATCTTCGCCGCAACCTCTGCAGGAATCCCTTTCGAGGCACACCCAGAAATTCCCTCGTCGGGCGCGCCGTAGATAAATTTATCCTTATGCGCCATCAATTCCGCTTTCTTCTTTTTCGCCATGGCGCGGCGCACGAGGTCAGCTTGTCCAAGAGAATACCCGGCAAGCTGTTGGAAAATCTGCATAACCTGTTCTTGGTACACGATAACCCCATACGAGTTTTTCAAAATCGGTTCCAAAAACGGCGTATCGTACACAACCTTTTCGGGGTTGTGCTTGTTCTCAATATATTTCGGAATAAAGTCCATAGGACCAGGACGGTAAAGGGAAATACCTGCAATCAAATCTTCCAAACAGTTGGGTTGCAGTTCTTTCATGAACTTTTTCATACCGCCTTGTTCGAGTTGGAACACCGCGTCCGTATCCCCAGACGAGATAAGCTGATATGCCTCGGGAACGTCCAAGCCGATTTTATCAAAATCAACCTCAATTCCCTTGCCCTCTTTGATATATTCCAACGTGTTCTGGATATCCGTCAACGTTGTTAGCGCCAAGAAGTCCATCTTCAACATGCCGACGGCTTCCACCTCTTTCATGTCGAATTGCGTAACGATATCGTCCCCGTTTCTCGCAAGCGGAACGTTGTCCGAGAGCACCTTGTTACAGATTACAACGCCAGCCGCATGTTCCGAGGTATTTTTCGGCATACCCTCTAACTTCAAACCCATATCAATGACCTGACGGAGTTCTGCGTTCGTTTCGTACACCTCGACAAATTCGGGGTTCTTTTTCTTCTTTTGTTCCGCAAGCTTTTTCTCGATATCCCCGCGTTTTTCCTCGTTGAGAGACGGGTCTTGCAGCTGCTTTTCCAGTTTGGGTATTTTACGGCCGAGTAATTCTCCAATCGTGGATTTTCCGTCCATTAATTTTGCAACCTTATCCGTTTCAGAATAAGGCACGCCCATAACTCTGCCCACGTCCTTGATAACTGCGCGCGAAGCAAGCGTACCGAACGTAACGATCTGCGCCACGTTTTCGGGGTGGTATTTTTCACGGACATATTCGATTGTTTCCGCTCTTCTCTTCGTGCAGAAGTCCACGTCGAAGTCGGGCATAGAAACACGGTCAGGATTCAAGAAACGCTCGAAAATCAAATCATATCTCAACGGATCAACGTCCGTAATACCGATAGAGTACGCAACGATACTGCCTACCCCCGAACCGCGCCCAGGTCCAACGGGGATACCGTGTACTCTCGACCAGTTGATGTAGTCCCAAACGATCAAGAAATAATCGGCAAAGCCCATTTTTATGATGATACCCAGTTCGTATTCCGCGCGCTGTTTGATCGTTTCAGTAATCTCTGCATAACGCTTTGGGAGTCCCTCCCACGTCAATCTCGTAAGATATTCGGGCGAAGTAGACCCATCGTCGGGTTTGTACAAAGGAATCAACGACGTATCACGAATAGGATCGCCTTTGGGGGTTATATCAAACACGGGCTCTTCAATCTTGTCCGCAATCACACGCGTGTTGGTGATCGCCTCGGGAACGTAGCTGAAAAGCTCTGCCATTTCGTCCCCAGATTTCATGTAGAATTCATGCTCTTCAAAGCGCATTTTGGGATTAGCGAGTGTGGATTTCGTCTGGATACAAAGCAGAATCTCATGCGCTTCCCAGTCCTCTTTTTCAATGTAATGCACGTCGTTGGTCGCAACCAGCTGAATATCCAACTCCCTTGCAATCTTAATCAAATCGGGCATGATTTGCTTTTGTTCGGCGATTCCATGATCCTGAAGCTCGATGTAAAAATCCTCT
>SVIT01000025.1 GCA_015069365.1 Clostridiales bacterium
CGGCAACGATAAATTGTCCTTCGATTCTGGCGGTATTATATTCGTTAGGACGAAGCCCAGTATAAAGGGCGAGGGCGAATAAGGTTTGGTATTTTGTGTTTGGATATGGCAGCGATACAGTTCCACGACGTTTTATCGGGTACTTGTATTATCGAAGGGGAAAAGAGCAGTCTGCAAAAGGCGGAGTATGCTTTAGAACTGCTCGATAAACAATTCACAAAAGCGTTTATGGGGCTTTGTGCTGGCTATGAAAAAGCGAAGCCTGGCGATTATCCTATTTTTGTGTATAATCCTCAGCCGTATAAAGAAGAACAAATTTTCAATGGTGAATTTTTCCTTTTAGATGGTATTATATCCGAAACAGAAGGGTATGAATTTACGATAAAGAAAGACGGCAAGGAAGTTCCTTTCCAAGTTGTCAAGGAATCCTCTTGTATCAATATGGACAGAAGTAAACGGCTTGCGATTAAGACGGAACTGAATCCCTTGTCCTTAACAAGATTTGACGTTGAGGTTCGTAGAGGTGAAAGAAAATATTTGGATAAAACCACTGTCACGGAGTTTATCAATGCAAATGGTGTAAAAACGAGTTTTGATGAAGAAAACGGTGGTTTAAACTCGTACATGGTAGGGGGTAATGAATATTTAGGTGGCAACGCATTCACTCCTATTGTCTTTGACGATAATGCCGACCCTTGGGGCTGGCATATGAAAAAGATCGGCTCGAATTACCGAAAAGCCGAATCGAAAATCTCTTTGCGCGTTATAGAAAGGGGCGATTTGTTGACGACGGTAGAAAGCATTTATGACACGGGAAAATCGGACATTCGTGTGGCGTATACTTTGTACAAAGATTTCAATTATATCGATGTGACGGTAAATGTGTATTGGAACGATGCAGGGAAGGGATTGAAGTTGGAACTTCCCTTAAAAGAAATCGGTCGTTTTATTGGACAAACTTCGTTTGGTACGCAGGAATACGGGCAGGAATCTGAAGAGTGTTCACAACGCTTTGTTGGTGTAGAGAAAGACGGTAAAGTATTGGCGGTATTCAAAGACGGCACCTACGGCTGTTCTATTGAGAACGGAAATTTGTATATTACCCTTTTGAATGGTTCGGTATATTGCGCGCATCCTGTGGCTAATTTACCTATTATTGACGAGACAAGATTTAATCATTATATTGACCTTGGCAGACATGAATTTACCTTCCGCTTAGAAGTATGTAAAGAAGAAGAGTTGGAGAAAAAAGCGACGGCATTTACGCAAAAGCCTTACGCACTGAATTTCTATCCTCATGGGAATGGCGAGAAAAAAGAAGTAAGTGCGATAACTCTTTCTAATGAAAATATTACTCTCTCCGCTTTCCGAAAAGTAGCGGTGGATACGTACATGGTACGTCTTGTTAATAATTTTAAGAGCGAAGCGAATTGTGCTTGTACTGTTTTTGACCAGTCGTTAAATCTTTCTTTTAGTAAGTACGAAGTCAAGACGTTGCTCTACGAACGCGGAGTATTAAAAGAACACAAATCTATGTTAAATTTATAATTTGGCACACTTGGTTAAAAGTGTGATTAACGTATAAGAAGTATAGCCATTCCGCTGATTGCGGGAAATGAAAAGGTAGTGACCATTTTTGAATATTATGATAAGCTTGATTAAAATGAATTTGAAAAGAAAAAACATTTAATTAATAGTTTGAGTTATTATAATATTCCTTACACTCTTGCAATTAAAGAATGTTTGATTTAGGTTGGTTAAGGTTCACCAGTAAAAGACAGGATTTTGTCCTGTCTTTTTTGCTATATAAAACAAAACAACGCTACCATGTACGCGTTGAAAATATAAAAACGCTGATTTTTACGAGGTACTCAGCGCAAAAACTGCTTTTTCGTGGCTTAAGTTTATCATCAGAAAACCTCAATTTATCCAAATACGGGCGTGTGATTGTTTCTGCACTAGATTTTTGTGATTAGCGGTGGTATGGGATTGCAACAAAAACACAAGAATTTGTAACATTATACTACTTGCAAATATAAGAAAAATTCGTTATAATAAGTTTATAGTGGAGTGACAAGTTTATGAATATTCGCGCGGTAAGAAAATATGTAAGTGAGTCGTGGGATAAGGCATTGACGCAGTTGAAAACGCCGACGTTTTCCTTGCCTTATTCTTTTGTGCCACCTTGCCTAAACGGAGAGTTCCGCGTTTTGTATTACTGGGACACATACTTTACCAACGTCGGCTTGCTGGCTGATGGGAGGACGGAACTTGCGCTGAACAACGTTAACACGTTGTTATATGCATTAGAGAAGTTTGGCTGTGTGCCGAATTGTGTAAAAGAGAACGGTGCAGACTATGCGTCACAACCGCCTTTGTTAGGCTTGATGATTCGTGACGTTTTTGAGGCGACCGAGGACGAAACATGGCTTGCGGAAGCCGTAGCGGGTTTAGAGAAAGAATATAACTTTTGGATGCGAGAACGAATGACGGAAATCGGGCTCAATCAATACGGTGGGAATACGAATAACGAAGCCTTATTGTGTGAGTATTATGATTATGTCGCAACACGTTTACCGCTACCGTTAAATATCGGCGTGCAGGAAAAAACAGTGCGTGCGAAGAACTTTTTAGCGGAAGGAGAAAGCGGGGAAGATTTTACGCCCAGATATGCTCGACATAATGCTCTGGATTACGTGCAGATTGATCTCAACGCGCACCTGTATGGGGTGGAGGAGTTCCTTTGTGATTATTATAGGGATAAAAATTCTTCCAAAAGCGAGCAATACCGTCAGCAAAAAGAAAGACGATTACACCTTTTAAATACTTACTGCTATGATACGGAACGAGGCATATATTTTGATTATGATTTTGTTGCAAAAAAGCGTAGTAACGTAATCAGCGCGGCGTGTTTCTTGCCATGGTTTTATGGGTTTGGGGTAGGCAGGTATGGATTGAAGACTGTTTTTGCTCGCCTGTTCGGAGGGAACGGCGTATATGCTTGTGAAGACGTGGGGGATCAATCCTATCAATGGGGATATCCCAATATTTGGGCACCGCATCAATATTTTGCTTATGAGGCGCTTCATCGAAATGGATTGACGGAAGAGGCGGAGCATCTTGCGAAAGGATATATGAACCTGTTGGCGACCGCTTTTGAAAAGACGGGTTGCTTATGGGAAAGGTATGATGATAACGGTGTCGCCCCGTCTTTGGAATACACAACTCAAGAAATGTTAGGTTGGACCGCAGGGGTGTACAATCATTTTTATAAAAAAACTTTTGATTAACTTTATCGTTTTAAGGAGATGAAAATGAGTAATATTACTTTCGATACAGAGGGCAAGACAAAAACGTTAAAAGAGGATATCGAGTGGTTGCGCATTTGGTGCGAAGAAACCAATGATCAGAACTTGCCTCGCGTTGCATTGATTGGGGATTCGATTACCGAGGGATATTTTCGATTTGTGTTAAATGCATTGAAAGGGATTGCGCTGTTGATTTTTTTAGAGGTTGTGGTAGCGTGAATCTGCAAGAGTTGAGGCACGTGTATAGCAATGTCCTTTAATATGATTAAGGATTTTTAATATATGTGATTTTTTTTATTCATACGTTTGACTTTACGTGGGTAAAAGGGTATAATGGAGGTAATTAAAATCAAGGAGACAAGTACATATGAAGCACTTGAAAAAACTTTTCTTGTTGTTGACGGCTTTTGTAACGCTTTGCGGTGCAGGCTGTGCGCAGTTGGACCCCATTAAAGACAAGGTGGAAAGCTTGCTTGGACAGTTTGGTATCGGTTCTTCCGAATCGACGCCCGACGTAGATAGCAGTGTAGAAATCCCCGAGGAAAAACCCGAGGGAAAACCCTCTACTCCCTCAAAACCTTCTCCGTTTGACGGTATCGAATTTAGCGATGCGGCTACGGTTATCCCTGCGGCTTACGCGTTGGCAACAGGCGCGGCTATGGACGGTGAGTACACCTTAAAGGGTCAGATTGTTGAATCGGACGGCTATAACAGCCAGTACGGCGATATTTCGGTTACGATCGCGGTGGAAGGGTATGAAGATTATCCTATTTACTGCTATCAGATCAAGAATGACGCAGATAAGATCGGCTTGGGCGATTATATCGCGGTAAAAGGTAAGATCAAGAACTATAAAGGCACAATCGAGTTTGAAAGACCTACGATGCTTGCCTATGAAGAGGGGACGCTTGCTCCCTCAATCGACGTAACGCCCTCGGCTGGTACGGGTCTTGCGGAAGGCTATCAAGTTATCACTGTAGAACAAGCGCTTGCAATCGCAAAGGTTCAGGAAAACGGTGCGACCGCGGAAAGATATTATATCCATGCGACGATTGCAACGGTTACGAAACCTCAATACGGCGCGATGGTTATCGAAGACGAAACGGGTTCGATCTCCGTTTACGGTACATACAGTGCAGACGGTTCTATCGGCTATGCGGCGATGGACAAAAAGCCTACCAAAGGTGCAGAAGTGCTTCTTTCTTGTACGTTAAATAATTTTAAAGGCTCTGCAGAAGTTCAAAACGCAAGATTGATTGCATTCGAGGAAGTAGAGCTTGACGCAAGCGCTTATACGGAAATGACCGTTGAAGAAGCGCGTAATGCTGAAAAAGGCGCGAAGATCAAGGTGGACGGCGTTGTTGCGCAGATTACCTATGCAACCGGTATGGTTCCCAATGGTATCTATCTTGTTGATGAAACGAATTCGATTTATGTATTCGACACCGATCTTGCAGGTCAGGTTGAGGTAGGTAACACCGTTACCGTTCTCGCGGAAAAAACCTGGTGGATTTTGGATACGGAAACGAGCAGCGCGGAAAAATTCGGGTATAAGGGTTGTAACCAGCTCGCTGACGCTTGGTTGCTTGAAAACGATAACGAGGTTTCTGCTCCCAATTATTCTTGGGTAGAAGAAACTACGGTAAAAACGATTATGGATACGCCCGTTTCGACGGATATCACCACCACTATTTACAAAGTAAACGCACTTGTAAAGAAATCGATCGGTACTGGCTTTATCAACTATTACATTGACGATTTGGACGGGGTGACGGGTAGCTACGTTTATACGCAGTGCAACGGCAGCGATCTTGAGTGGTTGGAAAAATTCGACGGCAAGATTTGTACCGTTTACCTCTCCGTTATCAATGCGAAGAGTACGGCTACCGGTTGCAACTGGCGCTTCAAGGCGTTGAAAGTGGTAGACGAAGGGTATACCTTTGACATGGCAGACGCTCCTCAGTTTGCGATTGATTATTACGTAGCAGATCAGTTCGAAGAAAGATATACGGCTGATCCCAATATGGAAATGCTTACGTCCGTTTCTTCCGAGCTTCTCGGTTTTGAAAACGTTGCGATTTCTTATGAGTCCGATAACACGAACGCTATCTACTTTGAAGAAGTTGACAATAAGATAGTAATGCGTTCTGGTGAAGAATACGGCAAGGCAAACGTAACGATCACCGCTACGCTTGGCGCTTTGACCGCTACGAAGACGATTGTTGTTGAATATGCAGCTCCCTTGCAGGTTGACTACATCACCGTAGCGGAAGCGATTGCGGCTGCTGATGAAACGATCGTTACCGTAAAGGGTATCGTTGGACCTTCTGTTGTTAACCAAACGGCATTCTATCTCTTCAGTGAAGAAGGCGATTTGATTGCTGTAAAACTTCTTTCGAAAGATGCGTTCAAGGAAATCAGTATAGGCAACGAAGTTATTTTGAAAGGCAAACGTGAAATCCAAAAGAAAGACGACGCCGCAACCACTTATTATGGCCAGACCTGCATTGAAGATGCGGAAATCCTCGTAAATAATAAGGGCAACCACGCATATTCTACCGCGAAATTTATCACGGGCAAGACGATCAAGGAAGCAACGTCGGTCAGCATTTTGGAGGATCAGACCACCAGCGTGTACGTATTCACGGGTAAACTCGCGTTCCCCACTGGAAACGGTCAGGTGTCCATTACTGACGCTAACGGCGATAAGATTAGTTTCTATGCAAGCGGTGCTGGTCAATATTCCTATTTGAGAGATTATGATGGTCAGGAAGTTACCTTGGAGGTTGCAATCTGTAACTGGAACGGTAAGACGTACTGGACGGGTTGCGCAATCGCAATTCGCCTTGCAGACGGTACCAAAGTACTCAACACTCTTAACTTCAACCAAAACTAATTTATAGTATGATAGAAATGCCCCCATATGGGGGCGTTTTGCTTTTATGAAATTGCGTGACAAAGCTTGACAATTTGGATTTAATGTCATATAATAATCTATATAATAATATTTTGGAGAGTATTATGAAATATTCGTACGCAACAAAAGTGTTACAATGTGGTAATGGGGTTGAGAATGCCGAAACATTGTTAAAGGAAAAGGTTTTACAGATCGGTCTTGGTGAGAGCGAACTTTGCGTTCTTCGCGGCAAAACGCATATTATCTTGGATTTTGGCAAGGAATTATCGGGTGGCGCGCGTATTCTTACGTATGGCATTCAAGGCGAGAAAACGGTGCGTTTGCGCTTTGGAGAATCGGCGAGTGAGACTTGCGCGGCGTTAACCAGCGAAGGGGGTACGGCGACCAACGATCATTCGTTGCGTGATTTTTGCGTGGATTTGCAGGCGTATTCGGATATGACTTTCGGTGGGACGGGCTTCCGCTTTTTACGTATTGATAGTTTGGACGAGAATTCCGTATTTACCATTAAAACGGTTGTGGCGGCGGTGGATACCGATACAAGAGAGGAGTTAGGCTCGTTCGAATGCGATGATCCGCTCGTTAATCAAATTTGGAATACGGCGGCGTATACCTTGCGCCTTTGTCTGCAAAACGGGTTTATTTGGGATGGTATCAAACGCGACCGTTTGGTATGGATCGGGGATCTTTATCCAGAAATGCGTACGGCGCATTGTCTGTTCGGGGATATTCCCGAAACGGTACGCTGTTTGGATTTTGCGCAGATGCAAACACCTCTCCCCGAATGGATCAATAGAATTCCTCCCTATTCCTTGTGGTGGTTGATTATTATGGCGGATGAATTTGTCGTAAACGGCGACAAAGAAGCATTCGCCAAGTACCTGCCCTATGCGAAAGGGCTGATTGAGCAGATTGCGCCTCACGTTAGTGAGAACGGAATTACGAGCTATTCGCATAATTTTATCGACTGGCCGTCTAACTATGTGGCAGGCGATCCGAAAGAGAAAGAGGAAGATTGTATCGCAGGGGTTACCTACCTTACCAAGATTGCAGTGGAAAAGACAAAATGGTTCTTATCCCTTTACGGCGAGGACGTTCGTCTTTGCAACGAGCTGTTGAACCGCCTTTCCAAAATGGATATCCACGTCAACGATTACAAACAAATCGCGGCGCTTGGGGTATGGGCGGGAGATGTGTCCGAAAATAATAAAGAGGTGCTTCTCCGCGGCGGTGCGAAAGGGTTGTCCACGTTTATGTCCTATCCTATTTTAACAGCGGTTGCTAAGTATGGAGAATACGACACCGCGCTTTCCATGATGAAAGAATATTACGGCGGTATGCTGTCGGTCGGTGCGACAACGTTCTGGGAAGATTTTGATCTTGCGTGGCTCGAAGGATGCTGTCGCTTGGATGAAATTCCCAAAGAGGGTCAAAAGGATATTCATGGGGATTACGGCGCATTCTGTTATAAGGGTTTTAGGCATAGTTTTTGTCACGGTTGGTCTGCAGGGGTTGTTCCTTACCTTGTAGAGACGGTTGCAGGTATCAAAACGGAGGGGGCAGGTATGCGTCGAATTATCATTACTCCCCATTTAAGCGGATTAAAACACGTGAAAGTGAACGTTCCTACGGCGTACGGTACGGTCACCGTAGAACATACGTTGAAAGAAGACGGTAAGGTGGATACCAAGGTGTCCGCACCCAGTGAAGTTGAAATTATTATATAAGGAGAAAGTTATGGCAAAAGTATGTGTAATTACTGGCGGCGGTAGCGGTATGGGGCTTGCAGCGGCGAAGTATATGCCTCGTGAAAAGATTATTGTCCTTTCGGGTAGAACCATGTCGAAACTGGAAAAGGGCGTGGAAGAGCTGAAATCGCTCGGCTATACTGCGTTTGCAAAGACTTGCGATACGTCAAATCGCGCTAGCGTGCAAGAGTTGGTTTCTTTTGCGTGTAGCCTTGGCGAAGTACAAAACGTTATCAACTGTGCAGGCTTATCCCCTGCGATGGCACAGCCAGAGACGATTGTTCGAGTCAACGCGCTCGGAACGGTGTATATCAATCAAGAATTTTCCAAGGTGATGAAAGAACGCAGTGTTATTGTGGACGTTTCGTCCAACTCTGCGTATGCGTTACCTTTCTTTATCATTTGCAAAAAGGCGTTTCCTCTTGCGGATACGGACGAAGGGGAGTTCTTGCGCCGTATGTTAAAGCGCAGCAATCTTGCAAAAGAGGGGTATCCCCGTTCGGGTTTGGCGTATGCGCTTTCCAAAAATTTCGTCGTTTGGTATGCAAAGAAATGCGCGTTTGAATACGGGAAGAAAGGGATTCGTGTAGTGTCGCTTAGCCCTGGTCTTATCTCCACCGATATGGGGAATATGGAGGCGAAAGAGGGTGGTATGCTGATTCCTTATACCGCTGAAGAGAGAATGGGCAAGCCTGAAGAGCTTGGCTATGCGCTGGCGACGGTTGCCGACGAGAGAAACGGCTACCTTGCAGGGGTGGACGTGCTTTGCGACGGTGGTAGCACCAGCGGTAAAAAGTTTAAGAAAGTGGAAAAAGATAAGACTGCGCCTAAAGCGTAAAAGCTCGGCGATAATAGAAAACCGCCTTGTGGCGGTTTTCTTTTAAAAAGTATTTCCAAAAACTTGCAAAAATCAATGGGTTGTGCTATACTGGGCGTATGATGAAATTAGACGGTTTTTTCGGTAAAAAAATATGCGTTGCGGTAAGCGGTGGCGTAGATTCCGTTTGTCTCTTGCATTATATGAAATCGCAGGAAAAACCGTACGGATACCATCTTTGCGCGGTGCACTGCGAACACGGTATTCGCGGGGAAGAGAGTCTCTTAGACGCGCGTTTTGTGGAAGAGCTGTGCAAGGAGTGGGATATCCCTTTATACACTTTTTCTGCTGATTGTCCTACACGGGCGGAGAGGGAAAAGGTGAGTCTGGAAACAGCGGCACGCAACTTTCGAAAGGAAATTTTCAAAGGGTTAATCGAGGAAAAAACGGCGGATTATATCGCTACGGCGCACCACAAAAACGACGAGGCGGAAACGGTATTATTCCGTCTTGCGAGAGGCACGTCTTTATCGGGCGTGGGGGGCATGTCCGCGATGAATGGATATATGATACGTCCGTTTTTGGATATGACACGTGGAGAGATTGAAGAGTATGCCTTGAAAAACGGGCTTACTCATCGGGAGGATTCCACCAACAAAGAGCGGGACGCTACGCGAAATAAATTGCGTTTGGATGTATTGCCAGCTTTAGAGAATGCTGTGCCTGGCGCGATCGGCGGACTGGTTCGGTTTGCGGAAAAGGCGAAAGAAGACGACGAGTTTTTATATGCCATGGCGAAAGAACTGGTCACGGAAAAAGACGGCGGCGTTTTGGTCGAGTTTTCTAACCAAAAACCTTTGTTTTCTCGGGCGTGCATGCTTGCCTTAAAGAGAGTAGGGATTTTCCATGACTATACCTCAGTGCACTTGGAAAGAGCATGGGCGTTGCAATCGTTACAGCTCGGCGCAAAGCAGACGATGTTGAAAGGCGTCGAGGCGAAAAAGACGGAAAAGGGAATCTTTTTTTATCTTCCGTCTGAAACAGAGAAAGAGGGGAAAGGAGTAGAACAGCCCTTTGTTTTGGGAACGTTTGACGGGGGCAGGTACGAGGTGAATGTGAATACTTCGCCTACCAGCGAGGCAGGCGTCTTGCGTATTGACGGAGATGAATTGCCTGCGAACTCTGTGTTTCGTTTTCGAAAGGAAGGGGATTTTATCAGATGCTTTGGCGGCGGGACGAAGAGCTTGAAAAAGTTTTTCAACGAGAAAAAAGTACCTAAGGAGGATAGAGAATATATCCCTTTGATCGCAGAGAAAAACGGGTCGGAGGTATACGTTGTCTGCGGTGTGGAGATTGCAGACAGCGTGAAAGTAACGGAGAAAACAAAACGCGTTTATTTTATTAAAACGACGAGATAAAAAACGAAGGAGAGCATCATGAAGGAGAATTTGGCGGATATCGAAAGGATACTGATTTCGGCGGATCAAATCGCGGCGCGTATCAAAGAAGTTGCAGCGGTCTTAGATAAAGATTATGCGGGCAAGACGCCGATTGCTATCTGTATTTTAAAGGGTAGCGTGGTTTTTTTCGGGGATTTGATTCGTGCGATGGAAACCCCTGTGGAACTGGAATTCATGAAAGTTTCCTCTTACGGCGCAGGTACGGTCAGCTCGGGAAAGCTGTCTGTCTCCTTGGATATTCTTTCTAATATCCAGAATCGCGACGTATTGATTGTAGAAGATATTGTGGATTCTGGCAATACCATGTATGCGTTGAAACGTATGTTAGAGGGGCGTTCTCCCGCGTCGGTGCGCATTATATCCTTGCTGGATAAACCCTCTCGCCGTACTGCGGACATTACGCCCGATTATACTTGCTTTGAGATCGAGGACGAGTTTGTAATTGGTTATGGATTGGACTATGGTGAAAAATACCGTGATCTTCCCTACGTGGGGATTTTGAAACGTTCGGTTTACGAACAGAATTAAACAAAGAAAAAACGGTTTACCGAAACATTCGGTAAACCGTTTTTTAATAACTGCATTTAGTTGGATAAGATATCAACGGACTTTAATTTGTAGACCAGAGTTCCCAAGCCGTAGGAAATCGGGGTTTCCAAACGGAGCATCACGTTGCGATAGGTATTTTTCGTTGTATCGGCTACTTTTGCATACCAAGCTTTCTGCGTAGCGCCAGGATTATTCTCGTCTAAAACAATGCTCACGGGGCGGTAAGAGATATTTCTCGTTTTGCTTTCACCGTTTTCAGTGTAGGTGAATTCCGTAGCGGTTTCCGCCGAGAAAGAAAGGGCGACGATCTGTTCTCTTTCCACAAACGGGCTATACGTTTGAATTTTTGCCGAGTTGGTCGTTGTGGGGATACCGCGGATCGCAAACAGAAGCGTTTCGTTATCCAAACGGCTGTATTTGTCCTTATCGAACGTAAACTCCGTCGTTTTTGTGGTGGGCGTTTCATCGTCGGGGTTTTCCGTGACGGTCGCCGTACCTCCCGTACAGTTTTCGTTGTAGGTCACACTCGTTTCATAATGGAATTTGTGATAACAGGATTCCAAGGTGCTTCCATTGTTAGCGGGCGAGGTGCTGACGATTTCTTTAAAGGAGGAAATCGGGCGTAACGAATTTTCCGAGGGGTAGAACTTTGCCTCCGTTACAACCTTATCTTCAAACGTTTCACTTGCCGTGCCCTTATAGGTGTACGTTACGTTGATGGTAAGTTCCGTTTTATAGATAAGAATATTTTTTCCGTTTTCCGTCGCGCTTTGTAGTTCGGTAACGTACTGTCCGTTGGTATAGTTGACCGTATAATCGAACATAGAAGCGCTCTCGTCGGTGTATTCGACGTCATAAACAAGCTTTTCGTGTAAGTTTTCCGTAATCAAAGAGTTTGTCTGCCAGTAGCTACCGAAGCTGATTTTTTGATCGTTCTGCGTACAAGCTCCCAAAGCGGAAAGACAAGTTGTAAGCACAAGAATAGGAATTATTTTTTTAGCTTTCATCAAAATCTCCGTATAATCGCGTCTAAAAAGGGCGCGAAAGATTGTCGTTTGTATTATTATACCACATAATTTGCAATTTGTAAAAACAAAATTGAGATTTCCTTAAATTTATTGTGAAAAAAAGCTGAAAATTTCCCTATGAATATGGTATAATAAAAGAAAAGGAGGAAAAAAGCGATGCATCTGGTCTTAAAAGCCTATACGTTATCCGAATGTATGGAGTACATGGCAGAGTATGCCGCTGCGTATGAGGCGCAAGGGGGCTTAAACCTTATTTTCTGTGAAGACAGATTGACTTTGGTTGCCGAGCGCGCGTTACTGCGCCGTGTCGGGGGCACGTTTCGCTCGCACGTTTCCACCTTTGCGAGATTTTTGACAACCGATCAAAAAACAGTCAGCAAGCAAGGCTCGGTTATGGCGGTGGGCGAGGTGATGACTCGCCTGCAACGAGAGGGGGCTTTGCAATGTTTTACTTCGCTGTCGGGGATCGGGAACAATGCTCGCTGTATTTATGAAACGTTGGCGCAGTTATCGGCGTCCGAAATTACCCCCGAAGTGCTGCGTGAAAGCTTGGCGCTTTTGCCTGACGATATGTTGCGTAAAAAAGTGTCCGACCTCGCGTTAATCTACGAGGGGTACACAGAGTTTTTGCGCACAGGCGGGTTTTTAGACGAGAGCAGATATCTGTCCCTCTTGCCCGAAACGATACGGAAAGAGGGGAGGTTAAAAGGGGTGAACGTCTTTTTCCTTTGTTATACCTCGTTTACAGCACAAGCGCGCGAGACAATACGCGCCGTTATGGACAGTGCGGCGAACGTGATCGGGATATTCTGTTCGGGCGAAGAAGAGATTTATGCCAACCGCGCGGCAGAGGCGTTTTGTGGGGTTTGTAAAGAATACGGAAAATTCCAGGTGCGTGATTTGGGCACGCCTTTGTCGGGCGATGCCGAGTTGTTGCGTAAAGGCTTGTTCAACCCGATACGTCCGTCTGTAAAGAAGACAACGGATAATATTCATATTTTTGAGGCGGAGGATAAAACGGCTGAGGCGGAATACGTCGCGATGAAGATTCGCCGCGCGATATCGGAAAAGCCAGACCTGCGCTATCGGGATTTTGCGGTGCTTGTTCCCGAGGTTGGGGCATATTCGTTGCCGCTTAAAAAGGCGCTTGGGGAATATGATGTTCCCTATTTTATCGACGAGAAAAAATCCTTGAGAAGCCACCCTGTCAGTAGATTTTTGCTCGATTGTTTCCGTTGTGTAAGGGAACATTTTTCCTCTGCGGCGGTACAGTCTTTGACCCAGAATTTCTTCTTTGGGGAGAGTGATGAATACCGAAATTATTTATTGCGGTTTGCGAATTACCGCGGTGGCGTGAAACGTCCGATCAAGACAGGAGAACTGGTAAAAGAATACGATCTTGAAAAGATGGAAGAGGGACGAGAAAAAGTCCTTTTGGCGACTGAAAATATAAAAACAAGGGGGCATGGTCGAGATTATTGCAAGGCTGTCCGTAAAATCCTTGTCGATTTTGAGATAGAAAACAAGCTGAAAGAGTTGGAAAATTCCATTGCCGACGTGGCGCAAAAGAGTTATTTGTCGCAAATTTCCCGTGTGTTGGAGAACCTGCTGCAAGAGGCGGAAATGCTGACTGGCGGAAAAGAAATGACAGCGGCGGAATTTGAAGTGATTTTAAAAGACGGCTTGGACGCGACGGAGATTTCTTTGATTCCCGTGAAGACGGACGCTGTATTTATCGGCGACGTAACCGATAGCCGCATTGAAAAGGTGAACGTGCTGTTTGCGATGGGAATGACGGAATCCGTTCCTCGCGCGGCATCGGATACCGCGATTATTTCCGATAAGGAAATCGCGCGGCTTGCCGACGTAAAAGCGTTGATGGAACCGACGGTTGCCGAGGTGAACCTTCGTGCGAGAGAGAGCGTATGTCTCAATCTTTGCGCCTTTACCGAGGGTTTGCACCTTAGCTATCCTTTGGCAGCGGACGGTAGCGAGCCTGCTCTTTCGGATGTATTCCGCTATTTGGATACGATGTTTTGTGGAATGGACGGTAAAAAATTGCTTCGACAAAAGAGCCTTTCTTCCGCAGATTTCAAATATAAGTGTGCAGCGGTTGCGCCTGCGATTCGGCAACTGCTCATCGAGAAGACGGAATACGAAAACCAGAAAGAAGATACACGGTTAGAATATTCGTCGTTGTTTACGGCATTAGATAAACTGGGCGTGTCGGAAAAAGACGATTATTTGGTGGAATATAGGGGGCAGGTATGCGTTGAACGTGGCGAAGACCTGTTTTTCCGCAACGGGAAAATATCCCCGACGGCGCTTGAGGGATACTTTTCTTGTCCGTTCCGTCATTTTGCTGAGCGCGGCTTGCGCTTAAAAGAACGGGAAGAAGCGGCGGTCTTGGCGGTCGATACGGGGAATTTTATTCACGAATTATTGCAAAAAACCAGTCCCAAATTTTCGGAAATAGAGGATGAGCTTGCTTTCCGTGCGTATGCGCAGGAAATCGGGGAAGAGCTTTTGAAAGGTTCTGTCTATATGACGCAGCAGGATACTGCGTCGGGGACTGTCTTTTCGGACAAACTCTTAAAAGAGGGCGTGGACGTTGCTGCGGCGGCATACCGCCAGGTTAAGAATTCTGATTTTGAGATCGAACAGATTGAAACGGGCGTTTCGTCCGACTTTTTCCACGGAAAGGTGGACCGTGTGGACGGTACGGAAAAATACGTCCGCGTGGTGGATTACAAGACGGGTTCGATCGATGATTCTGCTACATCCTACTATACGGGAAAGAAAATCCAGATGCAACTGTATATGTCCGAATTAAAGGGTGAACGCATACCTGCCGGGGTCTTTTACTTCCCTGCGTCGGTTAATTATAGCCCTGAAGAGGATGGGCGTTTCCGCATGAAAGGGTTTATGAACGGCTCTGAAGAGGCGTTGATTTGCGGCGATAAGAGTTTGGCGACTGCGGACGAGATGAAAAAGAGCGAGTATTTCCCTGCGGCGTTGAAGAATGGCGCAATGACCAAACGAGTCATGGACGAAGAGACGTTTGTAGATTTTGTCGATTATTCCGTACACGTTTCAAGGCAGGGTTGTAAAGAACTGAAAGAGGGATTTATAGCGCCTTCGCCCTATGAAGGGAGCTGTGAATATTGTAAATACGGCGGTATGTGCGGTTTTGACAAATCGACTGCCACGACAAGAAAGGAATCGGCTATTGATCCCAAGACAATTGCAAACATCGCCAAAGAAAAACGTGAGGGAGGGAAATAAGTATGGCTACGTTTACCGTTGAACAGCAAAACGCCATTAACGCGCAAGGCAGAGTCATTGTTTCCGCTTCCGCAGGTAGCGGTAAGACCACTGTCATGATTGAGAAGATTATTCGTTTGATCAAGAACGGTCACGGTGTGGATGAGATTTTGGCGGTTACCTTCACGAAAAAAGCGGCGGCGTCAATGAAAGAGAAGCTTTGTAAAGAATTGATCGAGGAGATTAATTCTCCCAGCGTTTCTCAAGAATATAAGACGTTTTTGAAAAAACAGCTGTCGGAAGTTCCCAGCGCAGACATTTCGACCATTCACTCGTTTTGTTCAAAATTGATCCGTTCTCATTTCTTTGCGGCTGACGTGGACAATGGATTCCGCGTGATCGGCGGTGACGACGCAGAGGGGACGGCACTGAAAAACGAAGCTTTGGACGAACTTCTTGAAGAGGGTTACGAGGCGCAGACGGAATCCTTTTCCCACCTTTTGTCCGTGTACTGGCGAAAAAAGAGCGATCGCGCTTTGCGGGATATCTTATCTTCCGCGTATGAAAAGTTGCGCAACCGTGCTGATTATAAGGAATATCTAAAAAAATGCGCTGACTATGACGAGAATACTTTCGAGGATATTTGTGTGGCGCTCAAAAACGAGCTGGATGAAAAATGCCGTTATTATTACGAGTTGGTCGAGGACGAGCGTGCGTATTTTATGGACGCTTGCCAGGATTCTGCGCAGTATGCTCTTTGTGACGAGCTGATGATGCTGTTAGAAGAGACGATATCTTCGCCAAGCTATTTTACGGCGTGCCAAATTGCAAAACCTAAATTCTCCGTCAACCGAAAATCAAAAAAAGATAGCGCGGAGAAGGTTTTGCATATTGATCGGCTGGCGTTTTTGAAGGGGCGTATTGTAAAAATTTACGACGACGAACTGGCAAAGGTATTGCCCAAGGAGGAGGAAAAGTTAAACTTTCTGCTTTCAGGGAAAACGGCGGCGGCGCTTGCCGAGTGTCTGTTGATTTTTGATGAGAAATACGCACGGTTGAAGAAAGAGCGCGGCGTGCTCGATTATAATGATTTGGAACATAAGGCGCTGGAGCTGTTGGCGCAGGAAACGGTTGTGGAAGAGGTGCGCGGAAAATACCGTTACGTTTTCGTGGACGAATACCAAGACGTCAACCCCGTGCAAGAGGAAATCGTATCCCGTGTAGGCGGTGAAAATCTCTTCCTCGTCGGCGACGTTAAGCAAGCAATCTATGGCTTTAGAGGAAGCAAATCCCGATTTTTTGTGGAAAAACAGAAAGATTTTGAAAAGGGCGATGGACAAAATTTGTTCATGACCCGCAATTTCCGCAGCTCCGACAAGGTTTTGGACGCGGTCAATTCACAATTTTCTTTGGCGATGACGCCGAGGGTATGCGATGTGGATTATGCGCGTGGTTCTGTCATGGAGAAGGGGGGCAGGTACGCGTTGAACAGCGGTAAGGTGTGTGTTTACTTCCTTGGAAAAGAGGAGAAAACCGCTGTGGAGCACCGCGGGGTATATTCGGTAAAAGAACATACGGTCAAAGAAAAACAAAAAGAAAGCTTGCTTGCAAAGACCATTCGCTCGATTATTGAAAACGAGCGCAATCAAAAATTTTATGATCCCGACAAAGGGGCGTTTCGTGAGATTAAATATTCGGATATCGCGGTGCTGTCCAGAAAGAAACAAGGTCAAATTGCCAAAACGGTAGAGGCGCTTTCCGAGGCGGGATTGCCTGTGACGGCGGCTTCAGCGGTCAACATCTGCGACTTTTCCGAGATTAAAACGCTGATAGACCTATTGTCGTTGATTGACAATGCGGAACAAGATATTCCGCTTTGCAGCGTCCTGCTCTCTGCTGTGGGGAATTTAACGGCGGATGATTTGGTCGAAATCCGTCTTGCCTATCCGCAGACGGAGGTTGGAGCTTTTAGAAAGGCTTGTCGAAAATATGCGGCGGAAAAGCAGGATATTCTCGCATACAAACTGAATAAATTTTATCAATACTACGAGGAAATTCGTTTACTCTCGCGCGTGTTGGACGCAGGGGAACTGTTGACGCGGATTATTGAGGAGACTCGTATGGAAGCGGTGCTTTTATCCCGTCTCAACGGTATGGCGGCGTTAAAGCGCATTCACCGTTTTATTGAGGAAGCGTCTTCTCCCGAACCACTCTGCGTGCATGCGTTTTTAGACCGTTTGCGCGACCTTGGGTATACGATTGAATACAGCGAAAACGGGGGCGAGGATTCGGTGAAAGTGATGACCATGCACTCCTCGAAAGGGCTAGAATATCCAATTGTTATTTTAGACAACCTCAGCGCACCTTTCCGCGGCGTGGATAAAGACGAGGTGTGCATTGAAGAAGAATATGGGCTCGCGCCGTATGCATTCAAGGAAGAAACGATGACAAAATCGACGACTCTGTTGCGCCGTTTGTACGAGGTGAGGGAGTCTAAGAGTTCGATTTCGGACAGCTTAAATTTGTATTACGTTGCATTAACGCGTGCAAAATATGGTTTGCACATGCTCTTTGAAAGCCGTACGCCCGTGCCCGACGTCAAGTATGCGCATTCCTTTGCGGAGTTTACAGATTTTTCCGTTTGGCAGGAATATATTACGGAATTGGAAATATTTGATCTTGAAAAGCAGGATAGACAACCGCTTGTCTTCCGTCCCGACAAACAACTGACGCAGGATATTATGCAGGCGTTTACGTGGAAGTATCCCTTTGCGGGGTATGAAAATCTTCCAGTGAAGAGTTCGGCGACCAAGCTTATGGAAAGTGGGCAAAGAGGGGATGCGGAAGATCGTAACGCTGCCCTTTTTGATGCAAACGGTCAGTATGGCGAAAAAGGGGAAACGAGCAAGGAAACGGGCGTTGCCTATCATGCATTTTTAGAAAATTTTGATTTTTCTCTGCTGTATGAAAACGGCGGTTTTGTTGGGAAAGACCGTCTGTCCGAGATTGTGCAAGAAGCGCTGAAAATTGCAGACGAACAGGGCATGTACCAGACGAAACTGCTTTCTGCTGAAAAACTGGTCGAGATATTATCCAACTCTGTATTTAAGGAACTGCAAGGGAAACGGCTGTATAAAGAACAGAGATTCTTGACGTTGCTTCCGGTGAAAGAGACCTATGCAAAACGGGCGGACGCACCTCAGATTTGGAGAGAAAACGAGCATGACGAGGAAGTGATTTTCCAAGGTGCAATCGACCTGTTGGCGGTCGGTGAAGATTTTGTTCATATTATAGATTACAAGTTTTCCGCAGGCGGTGCGGAATATCTTCGCGAGCATTACTGCGCACAATTACAGCTGTACCGATTGGCGACCTCTAAGATTATGGGGATCCCTGCCGAGCGAATTAAATGTACGATTGTTAATATTTACCGCGGTTTCCAGGTGGACGTGGAATAAAAGACGATATTCGGCAATAATCGACAATAGATGTGAAAAAGAGAACCTCCTTTTGGGGTATAACCGTAACGTTATCACCCAAAGGAGGCTTTACTTATGGAGAGATGGTTTTCTCTTTTTTGTGAAAATCAGGTTTTGCGTATTTTGTTTTTCGTGGGAATGGGTGTGCTGTTTGCAGCATTCATTCTCGGTTTTATACTCAATAGCATAGGGGCATGTACGGGTTTAAGCGTGATTACTGTGGGAGGAGTGGGGTTGTGCTCCACATTTTTTCCGACGGAAAAACAAGGGGTGGTTACCGTGTGGCTGTTGTTTTGCATGCTCGGTATCATCCATTTATTGCTGTTTGGCGCACTGCTTTGCAAGGAACGAAGCCGTGAACGAAAACGCCAGCGCGCAGAGGTGGAAAGGAGATTGCGTTACACTTTGCCCGATCGAGACAATTCTTACGTTCGCACGCGCTTGAATACCGCTTTACACGTACGAGAGGAATCTGAGGAGAAAACTGAGCCCACTCCTGCGCGGTTAGAATACGCGCAAGAGTTATTATGCCGAGTGAAAAATGCCTCCCTCACGACGGCGGAGCGTTTACAGACGGATGAGATGGGAACGCAGCTTTCTTTGTTCATAAAAAAGGCGGACTGGACGGCAAGCGACGTGCGTTGCGCCAACGAACTGTGCGCCGCGCTTTTGAAACTGTCAGCGAAATATGCAGTGTAGACGGTTATAGTTCATACGGGCTCATATTGAACGGCGGTAGACAAAGCGTAAGTTTTACGAGTGCTTTTTTTGCCGTTGCATTGCGCAGAATTGCTCTGGTTACGACGGACTCTGATTTGTCCGTAATTAAAGGAAGGAGGGGGGTAGGTATGCGTTGACCGAGTGGATAGACCTGCTCTTTGCGCAAGATGACCGCGTCGGAGCATGCAAAAACCGAGGTGACGGGTATAACGTCGCCGCGGTCGGTGAGGATACGGGTTGCGACGAAATTGCGCATTTCCAAATCTTCTACCATACCGAGGTAGCCGCCCTCAAAAGAGTATACGGGCAAGCCTATCGAGATTTTTGCACAGTTTTTGGGGTAGACGGGGCGCAGTCTTGAAAGAGTAATACAATCGTTTACGTCGGTAACCGCTGCGGCGCTGACGGCAAAATCCACGGCGTTTTGCGTATGAACACTGGCGCAGAGTAGGTATTTAACGTTGTAGCTTTTGAGAGAAAAACCAACGCCGAGGCAAATCCCGCGAGAGGTTTTCCCGACGAGGATATTTTTTTCTGTGATATCGCTTAATAACATAATGACTCCTTTTTTTCTATTATCATAGAGGAATTGTGAAAAGGAAAAAAGGGGACAAATGATTTTTTTTGACGAAAAAAGAAAAAAGTTTTGAAAAGGGTATGAAAACGCTTGCCAAAAGGGAAAAAGTTTGATAAAATAACGCAAGTAAAAGGAACGGAAGTTTCTATATATTGGGGCGTCGCCAAGCGGTAAGGCAACGGACTCTGACTCCGTCATTCGGGTGTTCGAATCACTTCGCCCCAGCCAAAACATAAGCTATCCGAACAACGCGTTTATTATTTTTGTAAATGGTTTTCTGGGCGCTGTGTTTACAAGAAAAAAAAGCGGGTAAAATCCCGCTTTTTTTATTTATTATTGCTTTTCCAGTTGCTGGATCGCCCAGCGCAAAAATTCGGTTTTACCCATGCCGTGCGCCTTTATTACGCTTTCGACGTGGGCGTATTCTTCCTGGTTAAGGTTTACGACGAAACGCTCGTATTTCTTTTCTTTTTGTATCTTTGCAGCGTATCTTTTGTCCGCCGCCCGTTGTGCTTCGCTTCTCATCTTCTCACACCCCCTCTATTTCGAGCGTTATCCCGCACGCGGAAAGCGCTGCGCGGGCTTCCTCGACAAAACCTTTTGACCGTGCGAGACTCACGAGCTCCACGACGGCTTTCACAAGGTTTTCGGGGTTGATTTTGATTTCTTCGAGCTGCTCGGCGACTGCCTGTTCGATTTTTTTCATTTTTTCTGTTTTCTCCTTGACTTAATTTTTTTAGTGTGTTATAATGATTTCACCCTTTTGGGCGGGGAGCTTGTCGCTCCCCACCTTTTAGGGCTTGCGGTTTCTACCGCTTGATTGTTGCCTTTCGGCTGACTTTGACGATTATGTTTGCAACCTTGCCGTCTTTGTCGTAGGTGAGCTTTATGTAGCTGACCTCGTAGCTGAGAGGTTTTTTATTTTGGCTTTTTCATAGCCCTCACCTCCTTTTGTTTACTCAGGTTTCGACCTCAACCTTGTATATTATATCATATTGTATATGATATGTCAACAAAATAACGCAGTTTTTAAAAGTTTTTTAATAAAAAATAAGTTTTTGCAAGAATAAATATCCCCGCGTTTTCACGCGGGGATATTTATTTGAGCATTTTATTTTTCGTTCTGTATTCTGTTGGTGTAATACCATAGAAATCCTTAAACACGTGATTGAAATGGCTTAAAGAGTCAAAACCGATTCTTGTACAAATATCCAAGGTGTTGTAGTCGGTTGTCAATAAAAGATTTTTTGCATAAGTCATTTTCAAATTTCTTAAATATCGTACGGGCGTGATATTTAAATAATCTTTAAAGGTTTTGATAACGACGGGACTGGAATAAGGACAAAGCTTA
>SVIT01000026.1 GCA_015069365.1 Clostridiales bacterium
ACTTTTAGGGAAAGCGGCGGTGGAGAATATTTTACTGTCGGTTAAACTTGCGCAGGCGCTCGGACTGACGGCAGACGAGATTGAAAGAGGGCTCTCCAAATTGCAACCGATCGCACACCGTTTGCAGCTCGTGGAAGAGAACGGCGTGTACATTCTTGACGACGGTTATAATTGTAATCCCAAAGGCGCGGAAGAAGGGTTGGATGCGTTGGCTCGGTTCGAGGGTAGAAAATGCATAGTCACCCCCGGCATTGTGGAATGCGGCGTGCTGGAACGGGAGATGAATTGCGAGCTAGGCGAAAAGATTGCCGCGCAGAAGTTCGATAAAGTGATTTTGGTCGGCAACACGCTGGTCGGCGCGGTGAAAGAGGGGTATTTGAACGCAGGCGGCGACAAGGGCAGCTTAGAGATGGCGCAGACTCTTGAGGGCGCGCAAAAAGTCCTCGCCGAGTGGATCATGCGCGGAGACGCAGTTTTGTTTTTGAATGATTTGCCCGACCTTTATTGAGGGCTTTAAACAACGAAAGAAACACCAAAGCAAAGAAATTTTGCGGAGGTGTTTTTTGTTATGCGGAAGGTGGCGGTCTTTTTCGGCGGCAAATCTTGCGAGAACGAGATTTCCGTCCTGACGGGGGTGTTCGTACTCAATTTACTTGATCGGGAAAAGTATGTTCCGATTCCCATTTATATACATACGGACGGGGGCTTGTACACCTCGCCGAAGATGAACGATCTGGAGGTATTTCGTGAGAAACGGTACTCATCTTTTGAGAGAATTTTTATAGACGGGGGTACCGTGTATGCGTTGAACGGAGCAAAACGAAAGATTAAACGGCTGACAAAGATAGACGTGGCGCTCAATTGCTGTCATGGTGGGCTGGGGGAAGGCGGCGGTGTTTCGGCGATAGCGGAATGGAACGGAATTCCTTTGGCATCTCCTGATTTGACTCCGTCGGGGATATTGATGGACAAATACACAACGAAACTTATTATGCGCGGTTTGGGGATACCGACGGTGGATTACATACGCGTTAATGAAAAGGATTATGAAAAGCGGGGCGCGTTTTTATTGAGGAGTATCGAGGGAAAATTAAAATATCCCGTGATCGTAAAACCTGCGCGGCTAGGCTCGTCTATCGGGATTGCGCTTGCCAAGGACGAAAGTGAAGTAAAGAGGGCGATCGAAACGGCATTCACGCTGGATTCGCGTATCATCATTGAAAAGTATCTAGAAGAGAAGCAGGACGTCAACTGCGCCGCGTATTCGCTCGGCGGTGAGATTTTTGTCTCCGAACCTGAAACGGCGTTTTTAGACGGGGTGTATTCTTTCGAGGATAAATACGTCAACCGTACGCGGGATGGAATGCCTGCCTTTTTGGGGAAAGGCGGGGGCAGGTATGCGTTGAAAGGGGATTTGAGAGAAAAAATCCGCGCCTATACCAAGACGGTTTATAAGCGGTTGGACTTAAAGGGAGTGGTACGCATGGACTTTCTTGTCAGCGCGGATAGAGCGTACCTTTGCGAAGTGAATACCGTGCCAGGATCGCTGGCGTATTATTTGTTTTGCGAAAGGGTTTCTGACGCACGCAGCTTTTTCAGCGATTTGATCGAAGACGCTATTGCGCAAGGAAAGACGGAAAAACGGCTAATTACGACGGGAATATTACGCTCGGTGAAATGGCAAGGGAAATAAAAGGAGGATAAGACGGGGTTAAAACCCCGTTTTCCTTTTTCAAAAGAGGAATTTTTCATTCGGGCGCGCATAATTCATTGATTTTTTCTTTCCTTTTTGTTATACTATGGAAGAAATAGACAAAAAGAGGTAAAAGTATGGCAACGGTTGAATTTACCGACAAAGTGCGAATATTGATAAGAGCAGGGGACGGCGGCGACGGCATGAATTCGTTTAAGGCGTTCAAGGGCAAGCCTGCATGCGGTCCTGACGGCGGCGACGGCGGTAAGGGCGGCGACGTGTATTTCGTTGGGGATAAAGACACCAACGACCTGTTCTCATTCCGTTTCAATTCCCGTTATTTTGCGGAAAATGGCGAAGTGGGCGGCACCAACAAATGTTTTGGGAAAAGCGGTAAAAACGTGTATATCAAAGTGCCTTTGGGTACGTTGGTACGCGATGAAGAAACGGGACGTTTGATCTGCGACGTCTTTGAGGACGGACAGCAGGTTTTGGTCGCGCGCGGCGGCAACGGCGGTAAAGGGAACGTTCGCTTTACCACGGCAAGACGGCATGCTCCCAACTTTGCGCAAAAGGGGGAAAAAGTGAAACAACACTCGGTCATTTTGGAATTGAAAGTGATCGCAGACGTAGGGTTCGTCGGCTTCCCCAACGTAGGGAAGAGTACTCTTTTGAGTAAGATTTCCGCGGCAAGACCGAAGATTGCGAATTACCATTTCACGACCCTTTCGCCCAACCTTGGCGTAGTGCGTTATTATGAAAAATCTTTCGTGGCGGCGGATATTCCTGGGCTTATCGAGGGCGCGGCGCAGGGCGCGGGGCTTGGTCACGATTTCCTTCGTCATATCGAGCGTACCCGTATGCTTTGCCACGTAGTGGATATTTCCGGCTGTGAGGGGAGAGATCCGATAGAGGATTTCAAAAAGATCAACGAAGAATTGAAAGAGTACAGCGAAGTGCTGGCGGAACTTCCTCAGATCGTCGTATGCAACAAATGCGACGTGTACGGCGCTGAGGACAACCTTAAGGCGTTCAAGAAAAAGTTCGGGCGCAAGTATAAAATCTTCCCGATCACGGCGATTTCGGGAGAGGGAACAAGGGAGCTGATCGAGGGGATTTTTGAGGTGCTCGCGACACTGCCTCCCGTCGAACCCATTCCTGTGGAGGAAGAGTTCGAATATAAGGCGAACGACGATCTCAATTTCGAGATTTTCCAAGACGAAGAGGGCGTGTACGTAGTTGTCGGCGGTTTGGTGGACATGCTGTGCAGAAACGTTGTGTTGAACAACCCCGATTCGATGATGTATTTCCAAAAGGTATTGCGTCTTCGCGGCGTCATCAAGGAACTCACGAAAATGGGCTGTAAGGAAGGGGATACCGTTTCCATCGGCGAGGTTGAATTTGATTTTATCCCTTAAGGTTAGAATAATAGGAGTGAAAAATGATTGTAACGAGTGAAAATATAACGAGTAAACAGAGAAGTAGATTAAAATCCATCGCGGCGAATCTTTCCCCCGTCACCCAAATCGGCAAAGGCGGTATTACGGATAATTTGTTAAAGACGCTGTCGGACGCTTTGGACGCGCACGAGATCATCAAGGTGAATATTCTTGAAACGGCGGATGACGACGCGAGAAATCTTGCGGAGAACGTTGCAGACCTTTTGGAAGCTGTTCCCGTTGCGGTAATCGGGAGAAAGGCGATCTTCTACCGTTATTCCCGCCGCGATAAATTTGTGCACTTGGAATTTTGATTTTTTCAAAAAAAGTGTTTGAAAACGCGGAAAACTGCTTATATATAGAGCGAACGGAAAAAGCGAGGAAGTAAGATTATGGAAAACGAAGAATTGAAAGAAGTAACGCCCGAAACGCAGGAAACGGCTGCGGAAAAAGACGGGGCAAAAGCGAAAAAGAAACCCTCGAAAAAGGGGCAGGAAGAGATAGATAAGGCGCTTGCGGCGGCGGAAGAGAGCAAACGTAAGTGGTATGCGGTTACCGCTGAATACGAGAACTACCGCCGCCGTACGCAAAACCAAGCTGCGCAGCGTTATCAAGAGGGCAGAAACGACGTGGTCGCGTCCTTATTCCCGATCGGGGATAATTTGGAACGCGCTTTGTTATCTTGTGTGGACGAGAATACCAAGCAGGGCTTGGATATGATCCTTAAGGCGTTTTCGAAAGTGTTGGAGGGCGAGGGTGTAACGGAGATTAATCCCATCGGCCAACCTTTTAACGCGGACGAAATGGAAGCGATTATGGCAATGCCTGCGCAAGAGGGCGAGGAAAGCGGTATCGTGAAACAAGTCTACGTCAAGGGTTACAAAAAGAACGATAAGATTTTGCGTTATGCGCAGGTAATCGTTACGCAATAAACATGCAAAAAACCGCCTTCCGAGGCGGTTTTATATATTTAAGGAGAAACGTTATGATTAGTTTAAAAGACAAAGTAGTGATTATTACAGGCGGCGGCAGAGGGATCGGTTTCGGGCTTTCCACGGCGTTTGCGAAAGCGGGCGCAAAGCTCGTTATTACGGGCAGAACGGAGAGTACTCTGCTTTCTGCAAAAGAAAAATTGGAAGCGGCGCACGGCTGTGAAGTGCTGTGTGTAACGGCAGATGGTGCGGACGAGGCTGCAATCCAAAACGTCATTGATAAGACGGTAGAACGGTTTGGAAAAATTGACGCGGTGATCAACAATGCGCAGGCGTCGGCGTCGGGAAAAATGCTCGTCGACCATACCAAAGAGGATTTGGATTTGGCGATTCATTCGGGGATTTACGCGACCTTTTTCTATATGCAAAAGGCATTCCCTTATTTGAAAGAGAGTAAGGGCTGCGTGGTGAATTTCGCATCGGGGGCAGGTTTATTCGGCCGTATTGCACAATCCTCGTATGCGGCGGCAAAAGAGGGGATCCGCGGTTTATCGAGAGTGGCGGCAACGGAATGGGCGCCTTACGGGGTTCGCGTCAACGTCATTTGTCCTCTTGCCATGACGGAAGGGCTGCAGAAATTCAAAGAAGAATATCCTGAACGTTACGAACAGACGATCAAGGGCGTACCCATGGGCAGATTTGCCGATCCCGAAAAGGACGTCGGAGGTATGTGCGTATTCCTTTGCAGCGACGAGGCGAGTTACGTCACGGGTGAGACGATCACCTTGCAGGGCGGCAGCGGTTTAAGACCGTAATTAAAGAGAATAAAGATAGCGGAGAATAAATTTCTCCGCTATTTTTATTTGTGGTAATCTGTAAACAAATCGTTGGGCGTGCATTCGAGAATATCGCAGAGCGATTTGAGATTTTCAAACTTGATACCATTGGTTTGGTTATTGACTAATTTATTAAAATTTTGATAACTTAAGCCTAACTGTATATATAACCAGTATTTTGTTTTTCCTTTTTCTTTCAGTATTTCTAAAATCCGCAACTTCATAAAATATATCACCTTTGCATTATATAATATATACATTATATATTCAAAAAATACTTGACAAATAGATTTGTACATTATATAATGTATACATTAGATATTTAAAAATTTTAGGAGGATTTATTATGAAAGCTGTAAAAAGAATAAGTGCTTTTTTAATGGCTATGCTTTGCGGCTTGACGTTTTTAGGCTGTTCTCAAAATATGTTCCCAACAGTGAATAGCGATAATCAAAGCTCCAGTAGTAGCAGTATAAAAGACAGTACTGTAAGCAATGATAACTTGGAGAACGAACGAGTTCAGTATAGCGAAGTTGGATATCTCCAAGCGACAGTTGTTAAACAAGCGAGTGGTAAAACCAACGCCGAAACAGGAGAGAAAGAACAAGCGGAGCTAGTAAACACGAAAGTAGTCAATAATATTCGTTTTTTGCAATATAAAATCGGTGAAATTCAAAACTGCTTTATTCAAACTGTAACAGAGCCGATTTTCAACGATGAAAACGGAGGTTTAGAATCTTTGTCATATAAGCGCGGAACGTTGACGGCGCGCAGCTTAAGTAATGGGCTTGGAAAATCGATTTCCGAATCAGAATCAATTCAGGTTGCGGAAGGGACGAGTACAAAATTGACTTGGGATATCGGGGCGAATGCTAACGCAAGCGTAGAAGGAAAAATAGCGGCTGAATTTGGTTTTTTATCCGCGGATGTAACTGCAAGTAGAACATTTGACTTAGCGGCATCGTATAATTATATGGAAGAAAGTTATTCTAGTCAAGAGATCGCGCAGGGCGTAGTAGAGTCTTCATATGAAGATATGGACTTAACTTCTATGGAACAGAGTTACGAGGAAATGCAGTATACGTTTGATATGACAAAATATGAAACGGGATATTATTATGCGTTATCGCTTGTTGCGGATGTTGACGTATACCAAATTGTTGCTTATGACATTCTTACATTGGAGTTTTATACGTCCTATTTTGCGACGAGTATCTCCAGTAAAAACACAGGTCTTAGAATGCTTGCTTCACCAACTGTGTCTTTTGGTATTACTGGGGATTATCAGCTTTATCCAATTGAGGGAATTAGCGTTGACAAAAAAGAGAATGAGGTGGAGCGGTCGTATGCCGTAACGCTGAATGCAGACGGAGGTTCAGACGGTGGTGTACGTTATGTAAAAAATATGGATACGCTGACGTTGCCTAAATCAAAGAAAGACGGTTTTTATTTTACTGGTTGGTTTGATGAAAATGGGGAAAAGATGCCTGAAACCATAAAACCAGTTAAGGATATAACGTTGACGGCACGTTGGGAAAAGTTGTTAGATGCTCAAGAGATTGCTTTTGACCGTCAGAATTGTAAAGTGGACAATGGATATAATCCTGCGCAAGTGGGAAGTGCTACAGCAGAAAAAACGCATAGTACTTTCGAACTGATTTATCTTGTGGTAGGAAATTGTATTGAGCTTGGAGAGAATACATATGGTATTACAGACAATGACTCGTTAAAACTTTCCTTTAAGATGTGGGAACCTAATCAAGCGGCTGGTCCCTCGTTAGGTTGGGCAAATTGGTATACACATACCATTAACAAAGACAATTATAGTAATCCTATATACGGGACAAACATTAGCGGGGAAACTGTTGAAAAAGGTGCCTATTATGTTAAGGTGACCTACACCAGTGGGGAAACCACCGAAATAAATGCGACAAATGTTTTTGAGGGCGTATCTAAAGGAACGGTTGTTAGCATTAAACCTAATGAGTTAAAAGAAGGAAGATTAATAGATACAATAGAAATCGTTTTTGTTTATGAACTGTTTTATGAATACTATAATGGTTGGTGGAGCAATGGATATAGCAATTGGAGATGTTCCAAAACGTTAAAGTTTATTTATTAAACAACAAAAGACGAAACGCCTAAGATTAGGTATATATAGCGGGCTCTGTGACGTGCAGGGCCCGTTAGATTTTATTCGGTATTTTTCCTATCTAAGATAAAAGTAAGGTGTAAAATCGCTTCCTTTTGTGTAAATCGCATAAAAATCGGCGAAAGGTGGTAAAAAGCACTTGACGAAAATAAAAATAATCGGTAAAATAGAATACGATAAGAAAGTGAACGAGTATGCCCAAAAACGTGCGCTCGTTTTAAGGAGTAAACTATGCTTAAAAATACGATGAAAAAAATGGTTTGCGGTGTGTTGGCTGTATCTAGCGTTTTGGCTTGCGCAGGTACGATGACTGCGTGCGAAACCTCTCATCCCGAAGTGGAAATTCAGATCGAATTCAACGGTGAAACCTATACGTTGGATTATCAGCTTTACAGAAAGATCGCGCCCTCTACGGTAAATCATTTCTTGTGGCTTGCAGGCAACGGTTATTATGACGGTTTGTGCGTGCATCATTTTGAAAACAGCTCCCGTCAGAGAATGTACACGGGCGGTTACAGCTATGCTGAGGGTGAGTTGACCTATAAAGATTATTATAACGTAATCAAGGGGTATTCCAATTATTCCGAATTCCCGACCAGCGTTTGGATGGACGAAGCAAAAACGAACCCTCTTTACACATTGCGCGGTGAGTTCACCAACGCGAAATTCTCGGTAGAAAAGGGCGCTTTGAAAGAATCTTTCGGTTCGCTCACGATGTACTATCATGATAAAGATACCAAGGATAAGGTATACGTTCCCTATGCGAAAGAAGAAAAAGAAGGGGATATGGCAAGACGTGAATACAAGTATAACAGCGCGACTTCGCTTTTCTATATTTCCCTTACGGAGAGCGAAGTTAGCAACGCAGGATATTGTACGTTTGCAACGATTGACGAAGACAGCGTAGATACGTTGAAGGATTTCCAGGCGGATCTTAACGAATATATTCAAGAAGAATACGGTTCGGAAGACAATAAGGCGACCCTTTCCAATTTCACGTCCAGCGAAACGGTACACGTTGACGCAGACGATCCCGTAATCGGCGATAAGGAAAAGAGAGTAAGCTTCCTCGTTCCCAACGCGCCTATCACCGTTAAGAAAGTTACGGTTAAAAAATACTAAAAATATAAAGACCTCTCTTTTTCGGAGAGGTCTTTTAACTACTTACACGTTGGCTTTCAGCCACGCGTTTTTCTTTTCGGCGCTCATTCTCGTGATGTCTTCTTTCGTATATTTGCTGTTTGGACCGCCGTTCGTATAGAGGAAAAAATTCCCGCTTTCCGTCTGGTACAGACTTTCTTCCCAACCCTCGGGCGAACCGTACGCCCCGAAGGTTATTTTTTTAAGAAGGACGGAAGTATCCGTATCGTAGACTTTTTTACAAATAATTTTCTGCATAATCATTCTCCTTTTTATTTAGTAACTTTATTATACGATAGGATATTTTCAGCAGTCAACTGTATACAGCTGAGAAATAATGGCAGAAAAAGTCGGGTTTTCGCCTATTTTCGTATATCGGCAATCTTTCCGTTTTCTATCGCTACGGTGAAATAGTTTACTTCGAACAACCGCTCGGCTTTTTGTTTGACCAGACCGCAGGTGTAAGGGTCTTTGGTGAGAATTACGGCGTGAAAGTTTCCTAAAAAAGAAAGGAGTTTTTCTTTATCGGGTAATAATTCTTCCGCGAGAAATTCTGTGTAATCCGCCCCAATTAGCACGCTTTCAAAAAAGGCAAAGGGGAGCAATTCTTCCAAAACCGCCCGTTCGCTTTCCTTATTGTTGGTCGGTTGCGTGAGGGTAAATTCCGTTCGTACGCAACCGTTTTCGGACATTTTCCATCGGCACTTTGCCACGCGGGAAAGGCGGTCGGATAGGGACAGGGTCGCGATGAGTTCGTTTCCGTCCACTGAAAAGGAAAGAAATTCTTCTAAAAGCACCCGTTCGCCCTTTTTTGTGTAGACAGCGAGCATATTTTGCCCCTCTATTAGGAATAAATCGTTGCGGAAAGAGAGCCTTGCATTTATAAACGAGGGGGGCAGGGTTGAGATGAACAATCCTTCGGAGGTTTCCAAGGAGAGGTGCAGATTGCCTTGATAAAAGAGTGTGACAAGGTTTTCTTCAAAACGTTGCTGAGTGATCGGGCGCAGGGTAAAATCCGTGGGGGTAAACTCCTGCGCGTAGACGGCGATCCCGTCTTTCAAGATATATACCTCACAGCCTGCGGGGGGCGTGGACGGCAATTCTTCCGTAATAAAAAAGCCAAGGGGTAGACAACCCTCTGCGGAAAATTCCGCAAACACGTGATCGGAGAGGGTGACTTCGGCAGACCGTTCGAACTTGTCGGTGATTCCGAAATAGACTTTATTTAAGGTGAGTGCGCATGGGCGGGCGGATAAAAAATAAATTTTCATAGTTTATTCTATTCTTTTCCGCGTTTGAAAAGTATAAAAGAGGAAAAATGCGTTAATAATTTTTTCAGAATAAAAGCTTGGAGGCATTTATATGAATAAAATTAACGGTTACACGGAAGAAGAAGCGAAGACTTTGGTCGAGTTTATCAAAGAGGGAAAACAAAAGGGCAAAACGCTTACTTATCTTTTCGAGAGCTATGGCTTGGAACACGGCAGGGCGAAAGGGAGCGTGCGTAATTATTACTATGCGCTTATGAAGAATGAGAAAAAGGACGAACGCATCGTACGTCTTTTGGACGGATCGGAGCTTTCTGTGGAAAAGATTAGAGAGTTCACCGAAAAGGAAACGGAGGAGGCGCTTAGAAGTATTCTCGCGGAAAAGAGCAAGGGCTTGTCCGTGCGCCGTGCCATTTTCAATCTTTCTGGGGGTGATGACAAGCTGATGTTGCGTTTACAGAACAAGTATCGCAATACTTTGAAAAAAGAACCAGATCGTTTGGCGGCGATTGCTGAAAAGTTGGGTTTGAGCGAAGAGGCGGAACGTTTAAAGGGGACGGATAAAGACCGCGCGCAAAAGAAAGGGGCAGGGCTTCCTGATCGGGATTTTCTCCGTCGGCGTTTGGAGAATGAAATCAATGCTTTATACGATCGTTTAGCGCAGGCATTGAAAGCGGAAAACGAACGTTTGCGTGAAGAAAACGCTCGTTTAAAAGAAGAGATGAAAATGCTGTCGTAATAGGGCAAAAAATGAAAACAACCCGACCGTGTACGCGTTCACGGTCGGGTTTTTCTATTTTTGCAGATAAAATTATTCGGCTTTTGCGGTTCTTTTAGACGCTTTTTTCCGTTCGATAATTTCCTCGGCTTTTTCTTCAGCCGTTTCCTTTAATTCTTCCACGCCCTCTTCCATCATTTTGATTTTTTCGTCCATGAGTTGGTCGAGCTTGGTTTTAACTTCCTCTTGTCCTTTGCGGATGAGGGTACGCATTCTATAATTATTTGCAGCGAGGAGTGCCCCGCCGATGCCGCCGATCAAAAGACCGATCGCAAATTTTTCCATAAAATCCTCCTTCAAGGGTTATCCTTTGTAGACAGTATGTGAAAAAACACGGAAAGTATACGAAGAAAGGACAAAAAAATGCAAAAAGAATCGGCGAAACGATAGACGGGCGGGTGGATTTGTGGTATAATAAGGGTATGATAGGAAAGAGAGCAATAGCCTTTGATATAGGCGACAGAAGGATCGGCGTGGCGATCAGCGACCCGTTCAACGAATACGCAATGCCTTGCGAGACCTATTTCCGCACCCGCAATTTTGAAGCGGACGTAGAGGCGATCGCAAAGATTGCAAAGGACAGGGGCGTGGGCGTGATCGTTTGCGGAATGCCCGTCAATTTTGACGGCAGCGAAAGCATACAGACGGTCAAAACGCAAGAATTTATCGAAAGACTGAGACAAAAAACTGATCTTCCCATTGAGCTGGAAGACGAGCGGTTTACGACCATGCAAGCGCGCGAAACGCAGATCATGGGGGGTGTAAAGCGCGGGGATCGGAAAAAGACGGTGGATTCGATTGCGGCGTCGTATATCTTGGAGAGCTATCTTATCCGCAAAAAGAACGAAATGAAAAAGGTGGAGGAACCGATCATGAATAATGAAAACGAAATTTACGAAGAAGAGGATCGCATTTTCGAGTTAGAGGCAGACGACGGTACGATTGAGAAGTTGTATCATATCGCAACGATCGAATATCGCGGCGGCATGTATTGCTGTTTCCAAAAGGCAGAGCCCGAATGTGAGGAAGAAGAGGACGAAGTCATTTTGTTCGAGCTGAAAGGCGAGGGCGACGACGCAGTGCTCGTACCCATGGAAGACGAACAGCTTATGGACGAAGTTTTCGCGGAATTCTGTCATCAGTACGAAGAATACGAAAACAGCGAAGAGGCTATGGAGCTGGAAAGCGAAGAATAAGAAGATAAAACCCCGTCTAAGGCGAACCTTAGGCGGGGTTTTTATTTTATGCTAAAATAAAAGTATTGACACGGTCGGCAAAAAGTGGTAAAATGGCGTTGTATAGTAATTTCCGATTATGGAGGTTTTTATGAGAAAGACTTTATCGAAACTTATATTGTCGACGTTGGCGTGTTTAACGTTGGCGTTTGGGGTTACTGCGTGTGATAACAAACCGCCCGTAGAGAGCAGTTTGGGGAGCAGTATCAGCACGGAACAAAATTCGGGCGACAGTTCTAATCCTGAAGACAGTTCTAACCCTGAAGATAGTTCTAGCTCAGGGGAAGAGGTACATACGCATAGCTATACGAAGGAAACGACTGCGCCGACTTGTACGGAGCAGGGATTTACCACGTATACTTGCGAGTGCGGGGATAGCTATGTAGTCGATTACGTGAATGCGTTGCAACACAGCTATACCATGTACGTATCCAACGATGATGCAACCTGCGAAGAAGACGGAACGAAGACGGCGACTTGCGACCACGGTTGCGGAACAAAAGACACCGTGACGGACGTGGATTCTAAACTCGGTCACAAGTACACCAATTATGTTTCTGATAACAACGCGACCTGCGAAGAAGACGGAACGAAGACGGCGACCTGCGACCACGGTTGTGGAACAAAAGATACCGTAACGGATGTGGATTCTAAACTTGGACACAAGTATACGAACTACCTTTCTAATAACAACGAAACCTGCGAAGAAGACGGAACGAAGACGGCGACCTGCGACCACGGTTGCGGAACGGAAGATACCGTAGCGGATGTGGATTCTAAACTTGGACACAAGTATACGAACTACCTTTCTAATAATAACGCAACCTGCGAAGAAGACGGAACGAAGACGGCGACTTGCGACAATGGTTGTGGAACAAAAGACACCGTGACGGACGTGGATTCTAAACTCGGTCACGATATTAAAACGCATACGGCGAAAGCCTCGACTTGTACGGAAATCGGTTGGAATGAATACGTAACTTGTGAAAGAACAGGTTGCGACTATACGACTTATCAAGAAATTCCTGCAACGGGTGAGCATTCTTGGGATACAGGCGTTATAACCACGCAACCGACTTGCGCGGATGAAGGCGAGAAGATATTTGTTTGTACGGTATGTAAATCGGCGACGAATACGGAGAAAATTCCTGCTACCGAAGCCCATATTTGGGACCAAGGCAATATTACGGCGAAGCCGACTTGTGAGGAAGAAGGGACAAAGATTTACTCTTGTACGGCTTGTGCAAAGACAACCAAAACAGAAACGATAAGTGCTCTTGGACATGATGTTTTGAAATATGACGGAAAAGCGGCTACCTCCACCGAAATCGGCTGGGAACCGTATGAAACCTGTCAGCGTAATGGATGTACGTATACAACGTATGATGAAAATCCTCGGTTGCCGTACACGGCAGGGTTATCGTATGTCTTAAACGAGGAGGGGACAGCTTATACCGTAGTAGGTCTTGGACGTGCAACGGATACCGCTATTTATCTTACTCCTGAGTATAAAGGACTGCCTGTTACGCGGATTGCGTCAAATGCATTTAAAAATGCAACGCATATTAAAGAAATCACTCTCTATGATGCGATAACGTATATCGAAAAGGGGGCGTTTAACGGTTGTAGCGGATTAACCAAATTATCCGTTCCTTTTATCGGTAACGAGAGAAAATACAGCGTTAAAGATAAACATGTATATCCGCTCGGTTGGTTTTTCGGTACGGAACCGTATGAGGGTGGTGTGGCGATAGAGCAGTATGCTTATCCTGAAGGCACGTTAAACGCATATAGCATGGTAGATTTTTCGGTGTTTATAACCTATCAAATTCCTGCCAGCCTGACGCACGTTACTGTAACGGGGGATAGTTGGGTTATGGCAAAAGCCCTGTATTGCTGCACCATGCTTACGGACGTTGTTTTTGAGGATACCGTTTCTTACGTGGAAAAGGGTGTTCTTGGCAATTGTAAAGCTTTGAAGAATCTTACTATGCCCGAATTAGGCTATTTTAATCTTGACGGAAAACAGGTAGGGACAACCCTTCCAGGTCTTTTCCTCGGTTGGGGAATCATGGCGGGAGCCGACCCGATCCATTCTGGCTTTATTTTTGTACCTGATTCAGCCATTACCGTCAAAGTAACAAAAGCAATAGGAGATGAAGCATTGATTCTTGACGCTTCTGCTGATTCTTGGTATGCCCTGAAAAACGGATATTCATTGATTGTAGGGAAAAACGTGCGTTCGATAGGCGAGCGTTTGAATCGAGGATATTCTAATAACGGTGATTATCTTCAATCGTTGGTGTTTGAAGAGGGTAGTCAATGCGAAAGTATCGGTTGGTGTGCATTCGCTTGGTGTGATGGCTTGACGAGCGTGGAACTCCCCGACAGCGTGAATTTGATTGGTGATAGTGCATTCGCTAATTGCGATAGCTTGACCAGGGTGAAACTCGGCGATGGTGTGAAGAGCATCGATTCGTATGCGTTCTCTTATTGCGATAGCTTGACGAGCGTGGAACTCCCCGACAGCGTGAGTTCGATTGGTGATGGTGCATTCTCTGATTGCTCTAGCTTGACGAATGTGGAGTTCGGCAATGGTGTGATGAGTATTGGAAATAGTGCGTTCTATGATTGCTCTAGTTTAACAAACGTGGTGATTCCCGACAGCGTGACGAGTCTCGGTAATGCTGTGTTCTCTAATTGCTACAACTTGACGAGCGTGGAAATCGGTGACAATGTGACGAGTCTCGGTGATTCTGCGTTCGCTGGGTGTAGCAACTTGACGAACGTGATTATCTCTGGCAATGAAATGAGTATTGGTTCTTATGCGTTCTTACATTGTGAAAGTTTGACAAACATGGTAATTCCCGACAGCGTGACAAGTATTGGAAATGACGCGTTCCAAGCTTGCAAGAGTTTAACGAGCGTGAAAATTGGCGATGGTGTGACGAGTATCGGTTATCAGACATTCTATGATTGTATCAGTTTAACGAGTGTGGAAATTGGCGATAGCGTGACGGATATTGGTGATTATGCCTTCGGTTATTGCAATAATTTGGCGCATTTAATGATTGGTGCTAGTGTGACGACTATCCACGAGTCTGCCTTTTCAAACTGTGTCAAATTAGTGGAGATTATCAATAAATCTTCGTTTATAACAGTAACAAAGGGTTCTACGGATAATAGTTACGTAGGCTATCGCGCTTTGGCGGTATATAACAGTGGGGATACGTTCGAAGGGACAAAGATTTCCATAGACAAGGGTTATATTGTGTATACAGACGGCGAAGAAAAGATTTTGGTGGGATATATTGGTACGGAGAGGGATTTAGCGATTCCTTCTTATATCACAAAAATCAATCAATATGCGTTCTATTGGTGTGAAAGCTTGAAGAGCGTGATAATTCCCGACAGTGTGATGAGTATTGGTTCGTATGCGTTTTCTTCTTGCGATAGCTTGACGAGCGTACATATTAAGGATATAACCAAATGGTGTAATATTTCGTTTGGCGATATAAGTGCAAATCCTTTATATTATGCAAAGAAATTGTATTTGAATGACCAGTTAGTAACGGAATTGATTCTTCCCGACAGCGTGACGAGTATCGGTTCTTATGCGTTCTTTGGGTGCAGTGACTTGACGAGGGTAGTAATTCCCGACAGTGTGACGAGTATTGGTTTTTCTGCATTCTCTAATTGCGGTAATTTGACAAGTGTGGCGTTGGGGGACGGCGTGACGAACATTGGTTCTTCTGCATTCTCTAATTGCGGTAATTTGACAAGCGTGGCGCTTGGAAACAGTGAAACGTATATCGGTGTTGGTGTATTCTTTGACTGCAGTAGCTTGACGCGTATTGAAGTAGACGAAAACAACGAATATTACAAAGCCATAGACGGCAATCTTTATAGCAAAGACGGAACAACGTTGATACTGTATTCAATAGGAAAAACGGCAAAAGAGTTTAGTATTCCCGACGGCGTGACGAGGATTGCTAGCGGAGCGTTCTATTCATGCAGAAACTTGACGAGTGTGGTAATCCCTGACAGCGTGATGAGTATCGATTCTTATGCTTTTGAGCATTGTAGTAACTTGATGAGCGTGGAAATGGGAGATGGCGTAACGAATATCGGTAATGGTGTGTTCGAATATTGCGAAAGTTTGACGAGCATGGTGATTCCAGACAATGTGACGAGTATCTTTCATTCTACGTTCTATGGTTGTTCTAACTTGACGAGTGTAGTAATCGGAGCTAGTGTGACGACTATCTATGATGAGTATGCGTTCTCTTCTTGTTTTAAGCTGGTAGAGGTTGTCAATAAATCTCCATATATCACGGTAACGAAAGGTGCTACTGATAATGGCCACGTAGGATATTACGCTTGGACGGTATATAACAGTGGAGATGTGTACGAAGCAAAATTATCCAACGATAATGGTTATATTGTATACACAGACGGCGAAGAAAAGATTTTGGTAAGATATAACGGCATGGAAACAGATTTGGTTCTTCCTGCCTATATCACAAACATCTGTCAAAGTGCGTTCGAATATTGCGATAGTTTGACGAGCGTAGTAATCCCCGACAACGTGACGAGTATTGGTGATCGTGCGTTCGCTGGTTGTATTAACTTGACAAGCGTGGCAATCGGTGAGAGCGTGACGAATATCGGTGATGATGCTTTCTTCAATTGCGATAGCTTGAGGAGTGTGGTAATTCCTGACAGCGTGACGAGTATCGGTTCTTCTGCTTTTAATGGTTGCGATAGCTTGACGAGTGTGGTAATTCCTGACAGCGTGACGAGTATCGGTTCTTCTGCTTTTAATGGTTGCGATAGCTTGACGAGCGTGGTAATTCCTGACAGCGTGACGAGTATCGGTAGTTATGCGTTCAGTAGTTGCGGTAGTTTGACGAGTGTGGATATCCCTAACAGTGTGACAAGTATCGGTAATGGTATGTTCTCTTGGTGTAGTAGCTTGACGAGTGTGGTTATTCCCGACAGTGTGACGAGTATCGGTGATATGGCGTTCGAATATTGCTACAAATTAGTAGAGGTTGTTAATAAATCTCCGTCTATCACGGTAACGAAAGGTTCGTGGGATAATGGCTACGTCGGCTATCGTGCTTTAGCGGTATATAACAGCGGAGATGTGTACGAAACAAAATTATCCAACGATAATGGGTATATTGTATACACGGACGGCGAAGAAAAGATTTTGGTGGGATATAACGGCGCGGAAACGGATTTGGTTCTTCCTTCCTATATCACAAAAATCAATCAATATGCGTTCTCTAAATGCGATAGTTTAACGAGCGTGGTAATCGGCGACAGCGTAACGAGTATCGGTGATCGTGTGTTCGAGTATTGTGAAAGTTTAACGAGCGTGGCAATCGGCGACAGCGTAACGAGTATCGGTAGTTATATGTTCTTTGGATGTAGTAGCTTGACGAGTATCGAAATCCCTGACAGTGTGATGAGTATTGGTGGTGGTGCATTCTCTGGATGTAGTAGCTTGACGAGTATCGAAATCCCTGACAGTGTGATGAGTATTGGTGGTGGTGCATTCTCTAGATGTAGTAGCTTGACGAGCTTGGAAATCCCTGATAGTGTGACGAGTATCAGTTCTTCTGCGTTCGAATATTGCGATAGCTTGACGAGTGTGGTAATTCCCGACAGTTTAACAAGTATCGGGTCTTCTGCGTTCGAAGATTGCGATAGCTTGGCGAGCGTGTATTATAAAGGTACTGCAAGCGAGTGGAAGAAGATTGTCATTGGCTCTCCTAAAATCAAATTACTCAATACGACTAGATATTATTACAGCGAAACTGAGCCGACGGAAGAGGAGAATTATTGGTACTATGACCAAAATGGCGAGATTGCCATTTGGTAAGTAATAAGTAATAGTGAAAAGTGAAGAAGTGCGGTGAAAAATTAAAAAACGGCGCGCGCCTTGAAAAAGGCGCGCGCCGCTAGTTTAACGAGGGTTATCAACTTATTCTTTGTCTTGGGTTAAAGCGATTTCTTCTGTGGTTTCTTCGCTTTGCTCTATTTCCGCTGTTGTTTTCTGTTTCTTAAAATATCCCTTCACAGCGGTGATAATCGGTGCGATATAGGAAAGGGAAACGCATACGACCACAAGCAGCGCATAACGAAGAATATACACCAACCAACCGCTTTCTTCATTGAGGAAAGGCAATCCTTCCTGCGGAGGCCCTGCAACGTACATAAAATTAATATTGGAAACTCCGTCGTAAAGAATGCTATTGATATAGAACGAGAAGAACATAAGTACGACTAAGAATTTCAGACAGTTGAAATAATCGCGAATATCAAATTTTATTTCGTTGGAACAATATAAATACAGGGCAAAAACCACCAACATAAAGTGATATCCAAAATATTGCGCAGTGAGGATCCAACCGCCGTTGCGCGAGGACGTTGTAGCAATCAGAATCGCCGCGATCCCCCCGAATAGACAGCTTGGACGCATGAAAGCAAGCAGATATCTTTTAATTTTTTCACTTTTCCCAAAGCAGAGGAATACAAAGAACAAGATTTGTATTGAACAGAGGTGGAAAGGCAGGTCGGATCTTGGAAGAATACCGCCCATTGTTTCCTCGTTTGCGATCGTATAATAAAAGATTTTGATTGTCTCGGAGACAAGCCCGACAAAGAACATGGTTTTACATACGAACGTAAAACTTTTCTTTTTTAGTAAAAAGAAAATGCCTACGCAAAGCAAGCAGGATACTGCAATCAAGATCAAGTGCTTTGTGCCGAATAATGCATGGTTTGCCAACAAGAAAAATCCCATAAAATACCTCGTTATCATTTTAGTAGATATACTTGATAGTCATTATAACATACGTGTATATAAAAATCAATATAATTCAAAAAAATCTTCAAAAACGGCGTAAAATAGCTTGCGTTCGCTTGTCCGATATGCTAAAATAGTATAGCTAAAAATTCACACTCGCTCATTGTGCGTAATCCGTGTCCGTAAAATCTTTCAATGCGGACGTCATTACGAGCCTAACACATGGCGGGGAGGAAACAACGGAGGTTTGAATTATGGCAGTTATTACTATGAAGCAGCTCTTAGAAGCAGGCGTTCACTTCGGTCATCAGACGAGAAAGTGGAACCCCAAAATGAAGAAGTACATCTTCGCGGCAAGAAACGAC
>SVIT01000027.1 GCA_015069365.1 Clostridiales bacterium
GCGTTCTCCACGTCCTTCAGCACACGGGTCGCCACGTCGTTTTCCCCCTGAATATCAATCACGATATTATAATTCTTATCGGGATTTTTCGCCTTAAACTCGTCAACAACCGCTGTCGCAAACGCCCGATCGGCCTCCGAGACCCAAATGGTCAATTTAATCGAGCCGTCGTCACCACCCTTACATGCAACCATGCTGAATGCCGTACACAGCGCCAAACCGCCACAAATCGCCTTAAACGATTTTCTCATATCATTTCCTCCTTACGCCCTCCTTTCGGACGTTCTTTTCCTTTAGTTTTTCTTTTTTACCTCCTTTTTATACCGAGAATAAGAAACTCGGCGATAGATTATGAAAAAAATAACCGCAACGCTTTCATTTAGCGTTGCGGTTATCGTCAATTCCTTTTTATCTGTTGTATTCTTCCGTCTTTTCTTTCAGCCATGCAGCTTTCCGTCTTTTAAAATCCTGCTCGGTAAAACGGAACGTCCAGTTGCTAGTGGATACGGTGGACGGCGCATTCAAACGCGCCTCTTCCCCAAAGCAAAGCACATCCTGCATCGGAACAATTACCAAATCCGCCTTTGAGGACATCAACAGCTCGATAATCGTTTTACATTCCTCTTCAATACTCTCCGTAAGGTACGGCACGTCCGCCTGCAAACATTCTTTTTCCAAAGTCGTTTCAAAATATTTTCTATCCGCCTCGGACATCTTTTCGATGAATGCACACAGAGTATCATTATCGTGCGTACCCGTGTATGCCACGCAATTTCCATCTGTTATGTTGGACGGAATATAATCGTTGTCGGGATTGCCGTCAAAGGCGAACTCGAATATCTTCATGCCAGGAAAACCCGTTTCTTTTAACAACGCACGCACCCCGTCGTCGATTATTCCAAGGTCTTCTGCAACAATCTTCAAAGGCCCGTTCATCGCCTTGAAAAGCGCCGATTTCGGTCCGTCCAACCACTCACCCTCTTTCGCAGTCTCCGCTCCATCGGGAATTACGTAAAAACGGTCGAACGCGCGGAAATGGTCAATGCGCACGATATCAAAATTGCTGAATGCGTCGGCAATCCTCTTCTTCCACCAAACGTATCCGTTCTTTTTCATTTTCTCCCAGTCGTAAACGGGATTCCCCCAAAACTGTCCTTCTTCGGAGAATGCATCGGGCGGTACGCCTGCACGCAAAGCAATATTGCCCTCTTCGTCCAGCATAAACAATTCGTCGCGGTATTTCCAAGCCTCTACGCTGTCCTCCGCCACGTATATGGGCATATCTCCCATAATCTCAATCCCTTTTTCTGCGGCGTATGCGTGCAGCTCTGTCCACTGTTTACGGAAGATATATTGCGTGAACTGCCAGAATAAAAGCTCGTCTTTATTCTCCTCGAAAAAGGCATTCGGAAGATCGCCCTTACAGCTTTTATACGGTTCTTCCCACATCTGCCAAGGCATATAAGAGAATTTTCTCTTCAACGTCATAAACAGTGCGAAATCCGCATATTTCCCCTCGACAAGAAAGCGTTTCCATTCGGCATTTTCCTTGTCGAAGCGCTCAAAAGCCTTGCGTAAAACCTCAACGTTGTACATAAATTGCCGACCGTAATCGACTCTGCGTTCGTCCTCCGACCATACGATATCTGCATAGTCCTCACGCAACAAAAGTCCCTCTTCTTCCAAGCGTTCAAAATCAATAAAATAAGGATTGAGAGCCTCTGAAGAACAGGATTGATAAGGGCTGTCGCCAAACCCCGTGGGAACGAGCGGCAACACCTGCCATACGGACATTCCGGCAGACTGCAACCAGTCGACAAAAGCATACGCGCCCTTGCCCAAAGTACCGATACCTTGAGACGAGGGCAACGCGGATACGGGCATCAATATCCCTGCCCGTCTCTTATTAATTCCTTTCATATTCTTTCTCATCGTCATACCTTATATATTTCCCGTTTTGCGTTTATTTTATTCCACGGCAATGCGGGAAAGAAGGATTTTTTCAAATTTTTCAACCCCGAGGATTCGTTCTTTTTTTAACTCCTCAAACGCCTGTTCTTTCAAAGGCGCAACCGCCTCCGTTTTTCCAAACGCCGCAGAATACGCCGCCAAAACGCGTTTTGCGGACGGAGCAGAGGAAGAAAGATACTCTCTACAAAGCTTTCCGCTCTCCTCCGCTTCTTCAAAATTCCCCAACAAGGCGTGCATATAAGTGAGCTCCGCGGCAACCTTTTGCATCTCTGTTTCCGATAAATACACCTGCGCCTGCGCAAGACGGTTCAGATGATCCGCCGCTTTTTCTTTATCGTCTTGCTCGATATAATATCGATAACGAAGATCCTGCAGGACAGCAAATAACGGCTCTTCCTCGCAAAGCTGCGGAAGATCGAAATAATATTTTTCGTCGATTTCAGCAAAGCTTTTCCCCTCGAAAAGCTGTCCTTGGATTTCCATCGCGGACAACATACAAAGCTCTGCAGCATACCCCTTTCTTATTCCTCTATATACAAGCGCGTCCGTTTTCCCGCTGGCATATTCAAACGGGGGCAAATTCAAAAAGAATAAATACGCCGTATAAGGGAGCATACCAAACAGCTTGTACGAGGGCTTTCCGAAACACGCTGTTAAAATCGCCCCCGCTAGAACGAGCGTGAAGAATATTCCGCTGTAAACAAGTCCGCCAAGCGTATAAAGAGTTGCGCGTTTTTTCATATCGCCGCCCATTTTAGGCAAAACCTGCGTTTCGTCAGGCAAAAACGGCGAAGCAAAACCAAAATGTTTTTTTCCGTCCTTAAGATAAATCCTGAAACAAAAACATTTCACGTAGACGTAATCCATTTTTGCAAGAATCGCGAAGCTAACGTGCCCCAACTCGTGCAAAATCGGCGAAAGAACAAACCCGATCACAAGCCCGATTAGGCATTTTACCGACGCAACCGCCCCCTCGTTCAAGGCAAAATAGAATACAAGCAAAAAGCCCGCTACAAGCAGTAGCGTACACGCCGCGGCATAGATTGTGGCAAGCTTTCTCTTCATATTTTTACTCCATCAAATTCCGTTTGATTGCGTAACCTTCCAAATTGTCCCTATCGCTGACAATCAGCCGTTCAAAACCGAGCGTTTCCATCAGAACAGTCAACAAAACCGCACCGCCCGTCAACACATCCGCTCTGCCCTTGGGCATACACGGCAACGCCGCGATTTCTTCCACGGACATGGCAAGCAATTTTTCTGCCAGCTTTTTCATCTCTTGGGCGGTAATCGCCGCCCCCGTCACCTTGTCAGGATCATATTCCGTCAAGCCCAACGATAACGCCCCAAGCGTCGTCGCCGTACCTCCAATCCCCGTAATATCCCCTTTAAAAGGAATATTCCCATAGGACAGCGCTGCTTTTTTCGCCGTCTCGGCAAGGGCGGTATAATCCCGTCCGCATCTATCTTTCAGGCGAACCACCCCAATATCTATACTCTTTTTATAGACCAACTCTTCCGATTTTTTTACGACGATCTCCGTACTGGCGCCGCCGACGTCCACCACACCGCCGTCACGTTTTCCCAGCGCGCCCAAAATCCCAATCTCTGCCTCTTCTTCTCCAGAGATTACCTCAATCTCCAAACCGCAAAGGGTCTTTACAAGGGAGAGAAACTCCTCACGGTTTTTCGCAGAACGTACCGCGGCTGTCGCAAAAGCAAGCACTTTTTCAGCGCCCTCGGATATCGCCCTTTGATAAAAGTCGGCAACCGCCTTTGCAGAACGGTCTATCGCCGCCGCGCTAAGCTTGGACGTATCCGCAAGCCCTTCTCCCAAACGAGTCGTGCATAATGCCTTATATAAAACTTTTCCGTCCGCCACAAACATGAGGCGAACGGAATTAGAGCCGATGTCTATTACGGCAAACTTTCTCATTTACTTATCTCCTGCCTGCCAACCAAAATGGATTGCAAGCCATTCTTTTCCGAGGACAGATTCGTAATATTCTGCGTCTTCCTCCCCTTTCGCAATCTGCTCTTCAAGGGCGGCGATTTCCGCATTCAACTGTGCCTCGCGCTTATTTTGCACGGAAATGGTTACCCACTGGTAAATCAAATAGCCCAAAAGCAATACGAACAAGACGGTCGCTGCAGAAACGCACGCCGTAATGATTCTCCTCATTTTATCTTGTGTCATATCTTTATCTCCTTTTTAAGAGAGTTTCTTCGCTTTTTTGCCTTTTTTACCAGTTTTGCAACCTTATTATAGCATACTTTTTCCGAAAATGCAACTATTCTGCGCAAAGTTTTCGAATATATTATGCCACCAACGGCGAAACCTAACCACATATACACCCTAAAAGAGGGAAAATACAGCGAATAGGTCGCCCAAACCCCACAAAGCGCGAACGTACCGCAAAACAGCAGGTCTATCACCACCCCTAAAGGTTTCCGTCTATCGCCGTCACAACGTAGCAACAACCGACAAAGGGCAAAAATTTCGTATAATACTCCACCGATCACCCCTATCCCTACGGATAAGAGAAAATAGGTGAATTGATTTTTCGTATCCATTTATTTGAAGATGCGGGAAGCAAAACTCTTGCCGCCGTAGGATATCCCAAGCACCGTGCCTTCTGCATTGAAAACGCCGCTCGTCTTTGAAAAGCCCGTGATCTTTAACCCCGACCCAATAACACACATGCGTTCTCCACCAAACAGCGCAAGTGTGATTTTCGCCTCGGAAAATGCGCTGACGCTCTCTACGCCGTTCACCGTCAAATTCTTCTTTTGTTCGAGTATTACCGAATGTTTACTTTCTTGCATACCTTATAGTATGCGCCAAAAAACGTTCGTATGACGGGTTAATCGAATTTTTCCAAAAACGAATATTTTTTCCCTTGTTGTTTATATTCCGCTAGCGTGTCCAACTGCACGTTGTGGATACTTTGGAATATATTGTTTTCCACGTTGGGATTTTCTTTCTTTAGTTCTGCAATCAGTTCTTTTACCTTACGCCTTGCGGAAAAGGTATCCTCATCACAGCCAGTTAAATTCTGCGTAAACTTGCAAGCGCACGCGATAAATTGCAGTCCGTTATGCTCTTTCCAACGCAGCACGTCGTTTTCCAGTATGCAATACATCGGACGGATCAACTCCATACCCTCAAAATTCGTACTGGGGATACGAGGCAGCATGCCTTGTATCTGCGCTCCGTACAGCATACCCATAAGGGTGGTCTCAATCACGTCGCTCTTATGATGACCGAGCGCAATCTTGTTACAGCCCAGTTCCTTTGCCTTAGCATATAAATGTCCGCGGCGCATACGCGCGCAAAGATAGCAGGGAGATTCCGCATTCGCATTTTCCGCCGCAGCGAAAACGTCGCTTTCAAAAACAGTGATGGGCACGTTCAGCAGTTTCGCGTTCTCCTCTATCCTCTGTCTGTTTTCGAGGTTGTAGCCTGGATCCATCACCAAGAATACCATTTCAAACGGCACTTCGCTGTGACGGTGCAGCTCCTGCATCAGCTTTGCAAGCAACATGCTGTCCTTGCCGCCCGAGATACAGACCGCGATCTTATCCCCTTTCTCGATTAAACGGTATTTCTTTACCGCCAACACGAAAGGCGACCATATCGTTTTTCTGTAAGTCGTGATGATTGACCGTTCGACCTCTTGATATTTTTCCAGCTGCTTCGGCATGCCTTGCTCCTCTTGATTTTTTTTTGCTATTATAGCAAATCTTTTCCCTTTCGTCAAGGAGTTTTAGCGAATGATCAGCAGTTTCTCTTTTGCTCTTGTGATCGCCGTATACAGCCAACGGTGTCTTTCTTCCCCGAATGCCCACGCCTCGTCAAACACAACGACGAAGTTGAATTCTGACCCCTGCGCCTTATGACAGGTAACCGCATAGGCAAATTCAAAACGGCCGATAGGTTCGTCAGATACAACCCGCAATTTTCTAAGCACTTCATAATTATATTCGTGCACGACCATTCCGTCCGTCAGAGTCGCCGCACGATGTCCGTAGGAATGGGTATAACGGTTTCTGTAAAAAATTCCCGTATCAAACGGCACCTTTACTCCATAATCCAGAAAATCCGCCGTAAATTCCATGGTCGCCAAATCGTCAATACTTTCTTTTATGTCACGCGCGATCCCTATAATTCCGTTGACCAGATAAAATTTCTTACCCTTGTCCAACGGCTTTTCCCAGTCGTTTAAAGTGCAGATAACCTTCTCCCCCTCCACGGGTAAGGGTTGATCGCTCGGAATTCCCTTATAGCCACGAAGCTCGGCATTCAGCGCGTTTCGCGTGCGGTTTGTTCCGCAAATGATTTGGTCGGCGGCTAAAAACAGACGTTTGCGCTGCGCGGCGGAAAGGCTGTGTTTCCCGATCACGCAAACCTTATCCCCATAATTACCATAGGGTATCGTCTCACCGTTTCTCGCCATGGTCGCCACCTGAATAATCGGGTTGTCGGCGGCTTGGCGCACGATTTCTTTCATGATGTAGTGGGCATTTTTCAACAACGGACAAGTCCCGTTGACGGGCGGCAACTGCGCAGGGTCGCCACAAAAGAGACATTTCACGTTAAAACTGAGAAGATCATGCAACACCGTTTCATTGATCATAGACGCCTCGTCGATAATAATCAAACGTATCTTCTCGTCTATCTTCTCCTTTTTGATAAAAACGAGATCCTCTCGTTCCACCACTTCGCCGTTCTCGTCAACGTCGAAAGCGTCTTCGTCGCGGATATAAATCAAACTATGTACCGTACCTGCCAGCGTGCCGCATTTTACAAGATTCGCTGCGGCTTTCCCCGTTGGCGATACAAACACCGCCTCCGAACCCACCTTTAACATCAATACGTTTTTCACTACGTAATCGATCAAAAAGGTCTTACCCGTGCCCGCATATCCCGATAAAACAAAGACTTGGTCGTCCGTATTTGCATACCACTCGGCTATTAAATTTTTCGCCCGTTCCTGGTCTTGCGTGAGCTGTACCTTCATGATTAAACCTATTATATCACAAATTTTTCCAGATTGCAAGCATTTACGAACATTTGTTCGTAAATTTTTTAAAAAATTTTTCTTCGTTATTTTTGCTCGAATTGCAGGTTTAAAATTTTATCCCCAACGCGCACCGTTACCGTTAAAACACCTGCGCTTAGCGGAAACTCTCTCTTGATAAAATCCCCCGCACCGCCGATCAATGTGACCGTTTTCTTTTTGGGGTCATATTTATATTTCCCTGTTTCTTTTTTCTTCTCGCCGTTTTTCTCGCAGTAGCACAAAGTAAAACTGCCGTCCGATTTTAACTCTAAGCAAATCTCCTCAAAATACCCCAAATAATCCTTTTCACCCAGTTTCGCCTCTACACATTCGTAAACGCCAAGATAAGGTTTGGTTATCTCTTTCAACGACCCAAAACGGAAATTAGGGAGCAACAACAATGACATCACGCCGACCAAAGCCGAACTCTTCAAAATAGTTTTTCTCATAAACCCAGTATGTGACTTTTCGTCGTTTTTATCCCCTTGCGCTTTTTGGCGGTTGTTTCTTTCAACACCCTTTCGCTGTTTAAAATCACACCGACGATAAAACAAATCATCAGGATATACAGCCAAAGCAGGAAGATGATCAAAGCGCTCAGCGCGCCGTACAACCGATCCACGTTACTGATCTGTAAATAGATTGTAAAACCGACAATCGCGATGATCCACGCCCCTACGGTAAGAAGCGTACCAGGTAAAAAAGAACGTATCTTTGCCTTGTATGGACAAATGTAAATATTCAAAAGTAAGACAAGTAAAAACGCCACTGCGGTCAATAGCGTGTAGTCGGCGATTCTCTCCCAAGTCTTAGATAATATCCGTGAAAAGAACAGACTGCCCAACGCGAACATCAACAAAAACGCCACCACCGTCGCCATCACTACAATCAACAAAACCAAAGCCCCAATACGCAGTTTTATCCCCTGCCTTTCCCGATGATAATCGTAGATCAACTCTCCGCTGCGGCGCATTTGGTAAAATAGATTCGTAGAAGAATACAGCGTTGTGAAAACGAGGATTACCGAAGCGCTTGCCGTGGCGCTCGCCGCTTCTTGCCGAATATACGAAAGGATATCTTTTACTGAATCAAACACGGGAAGAGATAAAACCTTATCTGGATCTATGGGAAGCCGTCCAACCACCAACGTTATCCAAAAGGACAAGGGCACAATAGACATAATCAAAAAGAAGACCAGCGTACCTGCAATGGTCGTGTATTTTTTCAACGAAAGCAAATCGTATTTCTCACGCAAATAATAATAGAACGAACGCAACTTTTCCATTCTATAAGTATGCTCGTTTTTTCTTACGTTCAAACGTAAAAAAACGGAGTTTTTACACTCCGTTTTCCTCTTTTGTCGCCTCTTCAGACGACTGTTCTTTATCTTTTCCATAAAACATAAGTACGATTGCAAGCAATACTGCAAAAATTGACGATACCAACAAACCGATCTTAAGGTTGTCCGAGAATGCACCCGAAACAGCCCCGACCAACGCTGGCCCCACACTGCAGCCCATATCGCCCGCCAAAGCCAATAGAGCAAACATCGTCGTACCGCCTTTCTTACAGCGCTCAGCCGCAAGGCTCAATACTCCAGGCCACATCGCCGCCACGGAAAAACCGCAGACCGCGCAACCCATCAACGCGATCACCGCAATCGGAACGAGCGCAGAAATCAAATACCCCGCCACGCAACCGATCGCACAAAAGAAAAGATATCTTTGCAAATGCAGTTTTTCCCCGAATTTTGCATTCAGAACCCTGCCGATCCCCATACAGATTGCAAACATAAAAGGACCTGCGAAATCCCCGACCGTCTTGCTTACTTTTAAACCGCTTTCCGCAAACGCCGACGCCCATTGTGCCATGGCTTGTTCCGCTGCACCCGAGCAAAGCATCATTAAGACAAACAACCAAAAGATTTTTGTACGGAACAAATCTTTTATCTTCGTTCCCTCGCCTTTCTCCGTCAACTGATTGATCGGTACAACGGAAAAATAAAAAATATTGAACGTGGGGATTATTGCCCAAGCAAAGGTCATAATCCGCCAAGAGTCCATACTGAATACCTGCAAACAAAGGGTAGACACCGCAATTACGAACGCCGAACCCCAGCTGTAAACAGAATGGAATAAGCTCATTGCTGCAGATTTTTTATCATTGGGACATGCCTCAATAATCGGACTGGTCAAAACCTCTGTCAGTCCGCCGCCGATTGCATACAAGACGGTTGCAATACATAACCCTGCGTACGGTTCGATTACGTCAGGCAATACACCCATCATTATTAATCCCAAACTCGAAAAGACATGCGACGCCACAATCGCAGGACGGTAACCGACTTTATCAATGACTTTTATCGAAATAAAATCCACAAAGAGCTGCGTTACGAAATTGATAGAAACCAACAAGCCTATTTTACTTAAGGATACTCCATAAGCGGTATTGAACATTAAAAATAGCAGCGGAGCAAAATTGACAATCACCGCCTGCGTAACACCTGCAATATAACACGCCGCTACCGTGTGTTTGTAATTCGTTTTGATACTCATAATCTCTCTTCCTTTCTCAAACAGGCTTATTCTATCATTTCATAAGGAAGATGTCAAGCAAAAAAGCGACGGTTTTCCCCGTCGCTTTCCATCTTTTGTTTTTTAATAAGAGCTACCACAACAACTACGGTTACTACCGTATAACCCATACTGACGAGCATAATACGCGTCGCCGCTTCCTATGGTGGAAGAGGTTGCCGTATTGTTCAACGTATTGCTCAACGCACCGCAAAGCGTCACACAACCGTACCCCCCGCCGTTCACACCGTTGCCAGTATTCCCAGAAATAGAACCATTGTTATTGCAACAACCGCAAGTGTTTTGGTGGCAAGAACAAGTACTGCACACTCTTACCCAAAGACAACCGTTGCAATCACGGAAAATCTGCTGAATTCTAACGCCGCCGTTGGTAGTATGCGTATAACCGCAGCCGCCGTTCGTAGTCAATACGTTCGACCAACCGTTACCGTTATAGATATAACCGTTACCGCCGCAACAACGTGCGTTCGTATTACAAGTATTGCACATAGTATTTCATACCTTCTTGTGTATTTGAGGAAACCTCATACTACAATATATGCGCCATGCCCTTTTTCATGTGCAAATAACCGAGCTTATTTAATCGTTATTCTGACATCTCCCGTGTCGGTCGTAATCTTGCATCTTCCGCCAGTGACCGTCTCGGGAACGTCTTTATCCCCCGTATCCGTGTCGATTATAAACACCTTTGCCGAAAGCAAACTGCCCTCAACGTCGCCCGTATCCGTTTCTATGAAAATCTCTCCTGCATCCGAACCGTAAAAACGTACGTCCCCCGTACTTCTTTCTATTGTGAATTTATCCGTTGCAATAACGTCCTTCAAGGATATATCCCCCGTATCCCCGCTGGATATAACATTCTTACACGTGATATCCCTCAGGTAGGTTTTCCCCGTGGACACGCCGACCTTAATATCACCATTGCAAGTTACGTTCGCAACGGTCACTTTGCCAGTGGAAACCGTAATATCCACCTCTCCTGTCGATATGTTTTCCACATAAATATCACTCGTACTTCCCTCTATTTTAACACGTTCCGTTGCGGAAGCGTAACACGTAACGTCGCCCGTGCTAACGGAAATGTCAACGGTCTCAAACTTGAAATAGCGCGCAATTTCAATATTCCCCGTGCTTTCTTCTATCATGAGCGCAGAATACTCCGTCTCAGGAAGATATACCGTGATCTTTGGAGATCCAAAATTAAAGAACCCCTCATACCATTTTCGCTCGTCAACAACGTTCACCGTGAGCGTACCCTCAGCCACGGAGACGGAATGTTTCACGTTTTCCTCTTCGTAACAAACCACTTTACAATTTTCGTTTTCAGACTCCAAAAAGATAATATCCGCTGTATCCGTTTTTATGGATATATTGCTAAAATCTTCCGTTATTTCATGTGTGTCCGTCTGGTATTTTGCTCCGCTGATTTTACTAAAATCCCAACTACAAGCAGATAACCCCGCCAACATAACAACCACGCCGCCGCATAATAAACAGCTCGCCGCAATATTCCATATTTTTTTCGCTTTTTTCATTATACATTCTCCTTTTTAACAAGTTTTCTTTTGATACCCAAAGCCGCCTTTTTCGTGAGTATCCCTATCCATTTTGTCGTGATTTTGCAGCCGTAAAATAGAAAAATAGTCAACCCTGCGCAGGCAAGCGCTGCCCCCAACAAGAACACTCCGCCTGCCCAGTTACCAACCGACATATAATATATCGTAGGAATAAGCCCTGCCAGCGCACCGACTGCAACCGCCAAGTCCACCGCCCACAGAGAAACAACGACCGACCATATCGCCACGTAAACGGAAAGTCCTACGGCAAACACCGCCGCCAACAAGGAAAACCAGATTGGAAAACCAAGCGTCAGCAGAACAATTTCCCAAGCTTTCATTCTTCTTTTCCGTTTCATTTTATCCTGCATGATTTTGATGAGCGGAATATCCGCAATAATCTGCGTGACTATCTCATCCACTGCGCCGATATCCCGAACGGCGTCTTCTTCCAAACGCCCCTCTTCTATCCTATCGTCTATCATTTCGGCATAAAACCCAAGCCGATCTTGCACTTCTTTTTTCGGCAACCCGACTAAATTTCTCTCAAGCTGGGCAATAAACTCTTGTTTATTCATATTTACCGCCTCCTTTGCTTACAAATTGATAGATGGACATGACTTCGCGCCACTCCATCTTAAATTCTTCAATGCGTTTTAACCCAAGTTTTGTTATGTGATAATATTTCCTTAGCCGTCCTCCGTGTTCAGCCGTCCATACCGTCAACATTTTGGAAATTTCCAAACGCTTCAGTATGGTATACAACGTCGATTCTGACATTTCAATATACGGTTTCACGTCTTTTATGATTTTGTAACCGTAAGAATCCTCGTCTTTAATTGCGGCTAAAACACATACGTCTAATAACCCACGTTTTAATTGTTTATCCATAGGATACTCCTCTTTACGTAATACATCATATCACAAAGTATTGTGTTTGTCAAGTAGTTTTTTTGAAATTTTACAAAAAAAACTCTTATCAAAACAATCTGTTCTGATAAGAGAGTTCTTTAAAGATTATTCCCATTCAATTGTTCCGCAAGGCTTCGGGGTCAAATCGTACAACACGCGGTTGACGTTTTTCACTTCGCTTGTGATACGGTCAGTGATTTTCTTTAAAATTTCATAAGGAATTTCTTCGATCGTCGCCGTCATTGCATCCACCGTATTTACCGCACGGATTATAACGGGATACGCATACGTGCGCGCACCGTTCTTTACACCTACCGAACGGAATTCTGGTACCGCCGTGAAATATTGCCATACTTTGCTATCCAAGCCTGCTTTTGCAAATTCCTCGCGCAAGATTGCGTCCGATTCGCGTACAGCCTCCAATCTCTCACGCGTGATTGCGCCAAGGCAACGTACGCCAAGTCCAGGGCCAGGGAACGGCTGACGGTAAACCATTTCGTCAGGCAGACCGAGCGCACTGCCCACCTCGCGAACCTCGTCTTTATACAAGAACTTTAAAGGCTCGACCAATTCAAACTGCATATCTTCGGGAAGTCCGCCTACGTTGTGGTGCGCCTTTACCCCATCGCTTTCAAGGATATCGGGATAAATCGTGCCCTGCGCCAAGAAAGAAATCCCTTGCAGCTTGCTTGCCTCTTCGTCAAATACTTTGATAAATTCCCCGCCGATGATTTTGCGTTTTCTTTCGGGTTCTTCTACGCCATCTAAAAGGGAAAGGAAACGTTCGGTCGCATCCACGTAAATCAAGTTCGCGTCCAACTGGTTTTGGAATACCTCAATAACCTGTTCACTCTCGCCCTTTCTCATAAGCCCGTGGTTTACGTGCACGCAAACGAGCTGTTTGCCTACCGCTTTGATCAGCAAAGCCGCTACGACGGAAGAATCCACCCCGCCCGACAATGCCAAAAGCACCTTTTTGTCACCGACTTGCGCTTGGATTTCTGCGATTTGTTCTTGAATGAATGCGTCTGCGAGCGCTCTCGTATTGATGCGCGCCATCGTTTCGGGACGTACATTATTTGCCATATATTCTCTCCTCCTAAAGTATTAATGTTGTGTATAGTTAGGCGCTTCTTTGCTGATGGAAATATCGTGAGGATGGCTTTCAACCAAGCTTGCGTTGGTGATACGGACAAATTCCGAATTCGTGCGCAATTCTTCGATCGTTGCCTTTCCGCAATATCCCATACCAGAACGCAAACCACCCTTCATCTGATAGATTACCTCTGCAACGCTGCCACGGTAAGGTACGCGGCCTTCGACACCTTCGGGTACGAATTTCTTTGCGTTTTCCTGAAAATATCTATCCTTGCTGCCTGCAGCCATCGCCGCAAGTGAGCCCATACCTCTATATACTTTGTAGCTTCTGCCTTGATAGAGCTCTACTTCACCAGGGCTCTCCAACGTACCCGCCAAAAGCGAACCGACCATGACTGCGCTACCGCCTGCCGCGAGCGCCTTGACAATGTCGCCGCTGTATTTGATACCGCCGTCTGCGATAATGCGTTTACCGAGCTTATCCGCCATTTCCGAACAGTCCATAACCGCCGTCAACTGAGGAACGCCGATACCCGCAACCACACGCGTGGTACAGATCGACCCAGGGCCAATACCCACCTTAACCACGTCTGCGCCAGATTTGATAAGCGCTTCCGTCGCAGCCGCCGTCGCAACGTTACCTGCGATCAACGTCACGTTAGGATATTTAGATTTGATTTCTTCTACTTTCTTCAATACGCCTGCGGAATGTCCGTGCGCGGTATCAATCGCAATCACATCTACGCGTGCCTCAATCAACGCCGCGATACGTTCCATCGTGTTCGCCGCAGTACCGACCGCCGCACCAACCAACAACCTACCGTTCTCGTCTCTTGCGGAGTTGGGATACTGAATGGATTTTTCAATATCTTTAATCGTGATAAGCCCTTTCAAATAACCGTTCTTATCGACGATGGGCAATTTTTCAATTCTGTGTTTTCCGAGAATCTTCTGCGCCTCTGCAAGCGAAGTCCCTTCGGGCGCGGTAACCAACCCCTCTTTCGTCATAATGTTGGAAATGGGCTGTTCGTAATTATTTTCAAAGCGCAGGTCACGATTGGTCAAAATACCGACGAGTTTCCCTTCCTTCGTGATGGGGACACCGCTGATACGGTATTTTTCCATGAGCGCTACCGCGTCTTTTACAAGGTTGTCGGGTGCAAGGAAAAACGGGTCGGTAATGACGCCGTGTTCACTGCGCTTTACTTTATCTACGTGAGAAGCTTGCTCCTCGATAGACATATTCTTATGAATGATACCGATACCGCCCTCACGCGCCATCGCGATCGCCATACGGCTTTCTGTTACCGTATCCATCGCCGCGCTGATAAGAGGCAGGTTTAATTTAATTTTATCCGTCAGCTGTGTTCTCAAATCCACGTCCGAGGGCAATACGTTAGATGCCTGCGGGATCAAAAGCACGTCGTCAAAAGTCAAACCTTCTTTCACAATTCTGCTGCTCATTTGTATCTCTCCTTTTTATGTATACTTTTTATCTTAATATTGTTCTATATAAAGAGAAAATGGACGTTTCGCCGCCGTAGCGAGCAACATCCATTTTTACCCCTTACTAATCTGCGCAAAAACCTGCTCGATATACCCCTTCTCTTCCATAGAGAAGTTCTCGATCGATATTTGTTTCATTCTCCCTTCAATTTCCGCCACCGTTGCGCTGTCACCGTCAGCCATTGCGGAATACAGCACGGCAACCACCGCATTCCCTTTCGGAAAACCGCCGCAAAGCAGTTCAAAAGCGCGTTCTACCGCCTCCGTTTTTTGACCGCACTTGTATTTCGATACGCATACCTGACCATAGACGTACTGGTCATACGTCATGGTGACCCCTTCGGGCAGTATTTCGTTCTTTTGGGCGCAATAAACCGCAAACTCATCGTCTGCAATCAGTTTTTCGCCGCATGCGCTGATTTTCTCGTTATCATCCATGCCGATCGCAATCTCCGTCGCATACGCGATATAGTACACGTCGTTGCTGCGGCCGTACGCGCGCTCCGCATACTTAATGCTGGAAGAGTCCATACCAAGGTCGTACGTAATCTCCATCATCGTACTAGGGTACAAGCCAATCAGCGCGACAAACATAAACGCAAACAGCACTGCAATCGCCGCAAGCGTACTCAAAATTGACCTGAGTATGACTTTGTCCACGCCCATAACTAGCTCCTCCCCATTTTATTTACACTATTTTATCATATCCGTTCAAAAAAATCAACTGTATGAACGAAAATTATTCGTCATGTTTGATACCTTTTTTTAATATAATGAAGTATGAACAATTTTTCGAGAACAAAAACGCACCCACAAAAGAAAAAAAGCTCATGGATTGCTACCTGCTATCTCCTTATTCTCCTTTTTCTATGTATATTCTGTTCGTGCAAAACCCAAACAAATTATTTTGATTACGTCTCCGAACTGCGCAGTAATATTTTTATCGCAAATACGGAAGAGCTGTCGCTGCGTATCTATGCCGTAGAAAAGGAAAACCCCTATCTTTCGGACGGAATAAAGCAAGAAACCGCTACGCGCGCAGAAGTCTATCTCACCGCGCCCGAGGGAAATAAGGAATACAATCTCTCCTTTACCATAGGCGAAAACACGTACGGCGGGGATATGTCCTTTGACAACGTAAAAACGGAATATTATTACGCCTGCACGCTGGATATTTCCAACGAAAAAAGTATTCCCTGCAAGATACAATGCGGCGATACAGTTATGGAAATGAACGCAACGTCGGTGAGGACGGAAACGACTTTGTCAGCAAAATACGTCCTGGAAAATTTGGCGACGGAAGAGGCGGAACTATTCACTGCCATGACAGATAAGTATGGGTTTACGGGAGAAATTTATCTGCGTTTAATTTACGAGGACGCGCCTTATTATTATGTCGGCGTTATTGACAGAAACGGCGGTATCAACGCCTTTTTAATCAACGCACAGACGGGAAAAATCTTAGCAAAACGAAAATCTTAGCGACAAAAAAACCGAGGGTTCCCTCGGTTTTTATCTTTTATTTAAGCCATAAAACGGCAAGAAGAACAACAAAAGCCGTACCAAGAAGAATACACCCGATCATCGGCAGCATGGCACGATAAGCGCCGCGCACCAAAGCACGGTACTCTTTCTTCGTCAATTTCGCCGCGGGCTGTTTCCCAGTCTTCAGGTTTGGATCGTACCACTTGAATCCTTCCACATTCATATCCGCGATCGTGGTCTCCATATCCAAATCGTCTTGTCTTTTTTCTTTCTTTGCCATAACTTATTTCTTGTTTTTCTTCTTGCGCTTGGACGCTAAGCCAGCTTCCATCTCCGCGCGTTCTTCCTCGGACGCGTACAAATGACACGCGCAGAAATGCCCGTCCTCTACCTCGCGGTATTTGGGCGGAATACTCTTGCATATTTCCATGCATTTATCGCAACGGGTATGGAATTTGCAACCTTTGGGCGGATTGACGGGCGAAGGAATATCCCCCGTCAAAATAACGCGGTTCATCTTCACGTGCGGATTGGGCACGGGAACAGCGGAGAACAACGCTTTCGTGTAAGGGTGCAGAGTGTTTTTGAAAATACTCTCTTTCGAGCCGTACTCTACCATGCTGCCCAGATACATTACCCCTACCTCGTCGGAAATATGCTTAACAACCGACAAGTCATGCGAAATGAATACATAGGTCAAGCCCAACTCTTTCTGCAATTCTTTCAACATATTGATAATCTGCGCCTGAATGGATACGTCGAGCGCGGAAACCGGCTCGTCACAAACGACGAGTTGGGGCTTTAACGCCAACGCGCGCGCAATACAGATACGCTGTCTTTGACCGCCTGAAAATTCGTGAGGGTATCTGTCATAATAATGGGGCTGCAAACCGCACATTTTCATGATCTCAAGTACGTATTCACGGTAGTTTTCTTTCTTGATTAAACCGTGCTGAAGCGCCGCCTCGCCGATGATTGCTCCCACCGTAAGACGAGGAGAAAGACTCGCGTAAGGGTCTTGGAAAATCATCTGCATATTCGGACGGAGTTTATCAAACTCCCGATTCGAAATCTTTGAAACCTCTTGGCCGTTAAACCATACTTCGCCGCCGCTCGCCTCGTGCAAGCGTAAAATGGTGCGCCCCATTGTCGTTTTACCGCAACCAGATTCACCTACGATCCCCAACGTTTTACCCTTTTTCAATGCAAAGGAAACGTTGTCTACCGCGCGCAGGAAAGCCGTTGTCTTTCCTACAAGATTCTTTTTGACCGCAAAGTATTTTTTAAGGTTTTTTACTTCGAGCAGGTATTCGTCTTTTTTCTCGCTTTCCTCTTCGATTTCCTCAACAGTATCAGCCGCGGCGGTAGTCGCGGCTATCGTTGGGTCCGAGGGGATCTCCGTTGACGTTTCTTCCGCCATCCAAATCTCGTTGGGATAGTCGCCCGTTAACTGAGGAGCAACGTCTTCCACAACCAACGTTTCATCCGTTACGTACGTAGGTTCTGCATCCTCTACAATCAAGGTCTCCTCCTTTACGTAGGTGGGTTCAACGTCTTCGACAATCAACGTTTCTTCCTTTACCTTAGCCGATTTCGAGGAATATTTCTCTGCTATCTGCTGAGGGGTGGGTTTTGCCACGGAGAAAGGCGCAACGCCCTTGGGCAGTTCCGTTTTTTTCGTCACGGTAGTATAACCGTAAAGTCCAGATGCGATCGCATCGTTAACGTCCTCGTTGTTGGAAATAATATCAATCCCGCAACCGCTTAAATCGGTTACGCCTTTTTCAGCAAAGGTACGGGAAAGTCTCTTCACCAAAGCTTGTTTCTGTTCTTCTTTCATTTCAAGTCCTCCATTCATGCTTATGCCTGGGGTTTTGTAGTATTTTGTTCTTTGTACAGATAGCAGGAAACACTGTGCGTATCCGTCACTTTCACCAGTTGAGGATATTCACCAGCACACTCTTTCGTGCATCTGTCGCATCTGTCGCGGAAATAGCAATAGTTGGGCATATCCACGGGATTCGGGACGAAACCAGGGATACAGTACAAAGATTCCACCTCACCGTCAACACTGGGTTTACTCTTCTGTAAACCGATCGTGTACGGGTGCAAAGGATTGTCAAATATATCCTCTACCGTGCCCATTTCAATGACTTTGCCTGCGTACATAACCACGACAAAGTCCGCCATTTCGGCAACTACGCCAAGGTCGTGCGTGATCAGCATGATCGAACCGCTGATCTTGTCTTTGATATCGCGGAGCAAGTCCAAAATCTGCGCCTGAATGGTAACGTCAAGCGCCGTTGTCGGTTCGTCCGCAATAATCAAGCGAGGGTTGCACAGCAACGACATCGCGATCATAACACGTTGACGCATACCGCCCGATAATTCGTGAGGGAATTTTTCGTA